>JAKDLH010000255.1 GCA_030452945.1 Microlunatus sp.
CCCGCACCAAACTCCGCCACCTATACCCAAATAATTAGAAGCGACACTGTACTAGCCGACGACCTCCTTCAGTGCGCCGGCGAGCTCGGTGGCCTCGTCGGCGTTCAACTCGACCACCAGCCGGCCACCCCCTTCGAGCGGGACCCGCATGACGATCCCCCGACCCTCTTTGGTGACCTCCATCGGGCCGTCGCCCGTCCGCGGCTTCATCGCAGCCATGTGCGCATCCTCATCTGTAGTCGACTGGCACCTATCAGGGTTGATTATTCCGCACTCAGCGCCCGATCGCCCATTCGGGTCGACGCCTACTCCGGGGTCGAACTCCTCGCGAGCCTGGCCGCCGGCACTGGGCACTGCCACTGCCACTGGGCGCGGGGACACTAGAGTCGAGCCCCATGAGCACAGCGCCGGTACTGGTGGAACGCCTGGGCGGGGTCGGGACGGTCCGGCTCAATCGGCCGGAGAACTTGAACGCTCTGAACCTCGCAACCAAGACGGCCCTGCTCGAGGCGCTGCGGGGCGTCGCCGCCGATCCGGGTGTGCGCTGCGTGGTGCTGATCGGCACCGGCCGGGCGTTCAGCGTCGGCCATGATCTGCGCGAACACGTACGCCAACTCGCCGACGACGGGCCGGAGGCGGTCTGGGCGACGGTGCCGGAGCACTACAACCCGATCGCCACCGTGCTGCACACGATGGACAAGCCGGTGGTGGCCGCGGTGAATGGAGTGGCGGCCGGCGCCGGTGCTTCGCTGGCTTTCCTCGCCGACCTGCGGTTGGTGTCCGCCAGTGCCGGCTTCAACCTGGCCTTCGCCCAGATCGGACTGTCCTGCGACACGGGATGTTCATGGACCCTCCCCCGACTGGTAGGTCCGACCAAGGCGATGCAGCTGTTGTACACCGGTGGCACCATCACCGCCGAGGAGTCACTGCGGCTGGGCATCGCGACCGAGGTGATCCCGGACGCGGGTTTCGCGCAGCGGGTCAGCGACCTCGCCGGCCAGCTGGCGGTCGGGCCGACCCAGGCGTACGCCGCGATGCGACAGTCGGTGGCGTACGCGACCCACAGCTCACTGCCTGAAGCCCTGGCCTACGAGGCGGACATGATGCGCCGGACGGGGTCGACGGAAGATCATCAACAAGCCGTGGATGCCTTTCTGGCCAAGCGGCCGCCGGTCTTCACCGGCCAGCAAGCGTGACCTGACCCAGTTTGCGCAGCGTGGCGCTGAACATCATCCGCATCACCGGCAGGCCCAGCCGGGCCACCCTGGTAGGCAGCGCCCCACCGACCACGTCGAAGATCTCCGCGCACCGGATCTCGGTCAGCTTCTCACCCAGAGGTCGCAGCTCGAACACGCCGGGACCGGTGAAGAAAGGACCGGTGTGGAGCACCTCGAGCACCCCGTTCGCAACCCCCGACGGTGGTCTCCAACCGGTTACCACAAACCGGTCGAGCAGGCCGATCGACCAGCGACCGAGCCAGAACCCGGACAGGGCCTCGCATCTCACGCCGAGACCAGTGTCGCGGTCGGTGAGCACCCGCACCGTGGTGAAGGGGATCCAGCGACGCTGACCGGCCCAGTCCACGAGCACCCGCCAGACCTCGTCGGCGGGGGCCGGGATCTGGTGCCGAACGCGGAGGTCGACGCTCACCGTCGGTAGCCATCGGCGGGATCGGCCACCGTGAGCGGCGGTTGGTCAGCGACCGAGACCTCGAGCTCGGCGATCCGCGCGTCGCGCTCGGCCACCTCGGCGCTCAGCCGGTCGAGGAGGTCATCGACCTGATCCATCGCGTAGCCGCGCAGGTTAACCCCGAACCGCAGCCGACCCAGATCCTCGCCAGTCAGCAACCGGGCGGTCGGCAGGTCCTGCCGGAAGGTGTCCTTGATCGGTTCTGCCGCCATCGATCCCAGCCCTCCTGCCGCGACGATCGCGGCGACCCCCAGTGCGGCCACGACCACAACCGCGATGAACCACTCCACCTCATGATCGTGCCACGCTCGGCCATCACCTCGACACAGTTTTGGAGCAAGAACCACAACCAGCGTGGATACCCGTACAAAACGCAGGGCCCGCCGATTCCCTGGGCTCAGCCGGCCGTGCCCAACCAGGCCAGCAGCGCATCGCGGCACCGGTACACCTCGGCCGCCGGGCAGGACTCGTCGTCGGCGTGCGCCTTGCTGGGATCGCCGGGCCCGAAGTTCACCGCTGGGATGCCCATCTCGGCGAACCGCGCCACGTCGGTCCAACCGAATTTCGGGCTCGCTTCGCCCCCGACCGCAGCCAGGAACTCCGCTGCTGCCGGCTGGTCCAGACCTGGGCGGGCGCCGCTCGCCACATCGGTCACCGCCAGGTCGCACCCCGGCAGCACCCGACGTACGTAGGCCTCGGCCTGGCTCGCGTCCTTGTCCGGCGCGAACCGGTAGTTGATCTCGATCCGGCACCGGTCCGGGATCACGTTGCCGGCGATACCGCCGGTGATCGCGACGGCGTTCAACCCCTCGCGGTAGGTGAGGCCCTCCACCTCGATCTGGGCCGGGACGTGCTCGGCCAGCCGCTGCAGCAGACCGCCGGCGTCGTGGATCGCGTTGTGGCCCCTCCAGGCCCGAGCCGAGTGTGCGGCGACCCCGGTCAGCTCGGTGACCAGGCGCATGGTCCCCTGGCAGCCACCCTCGATCCTGGCGCTGGTCGGCTCGCACAGCACGGCAAAGCCTCCGGCCAGCAGCTCGGGACGCTCCCGGCTGATCCGTCCCAGCCCGTTCAACTCGGCCGCGACCTCCTCGTTGTCGTAGAAGATCCAGGTGAGATCACGGCGGGGCTGAGTCAGCGCGGCCGCGCAGACGAGCTGAACGGCCACGCCTGCCTTCATGTCGCAGGCCCCCCGGCCCCAGATCTCCATCTCCTCCCCGGTCCCGACTCTCCAGCTCGGCACGTTGCCGGCGACCGGGACCGTGTCCAGGTGACCGGCGATCACCACCCGCTCGGCGCGGCCGAGCGAGGTCCGGGCGATGACCACGTTGCCGTCGCGAATCACGTCCAGGTGGTTCCACGTCCGTAGCGCCGCCTCCACCGCATCGGTGATCAACTGCTCGTTCCCGCTGACCGACTCGATGTCGATCAAGGTCTGCAGCAACTCGACGGGGTCGCCAGCGAGGTCGAGCCGGATGGTGTCCGCAGGTGATTCGGGCATGCTCGGCACCTTACCGAGGGTCGGTATCCTCCCACCATGACTGTGCCTACTTGTCGCGCTCCGCGCTCCGCCGCCGCATGGGGGGTCGCCACCGTACACGCGACCGGCGCCCTCGACGCCTACTTCCCGGCGCCGCTGCTCGGTACCGAGCCGGGCGAGGAACCCGAGGGACTCGCCTCCCTGGTAGGTGAGGATCCGGTCCGGGACGTCCGAACCGAGTTGGTCCGGGTGGTGATCGACCTGGACACCGCTCCGGCCGACACCGTGGACGCCTACCTGCGACTGCACCTGATCAGTCATCGACTCGTGCAGCCCCGATCGATCAACTTGGACGGAGTGTTCGCCACGCTACCGAACGTGGTGTGGACCTCCGCCGGGCCTTGCGCGGTCGCCGGCTTCGAAACGGTCCGGGTGCGTCTGCGCGCCGAGCGAAACCAGGTGACCGTGTACGGGATCGACAAGTTCCCCCGCATGGTCGACTACGTGCTGCCTTCCGGGGTCCGGATCGCCGACGCCGACCGGGTCAGACTGGGCGCCCATCTGGCCGAGGGCACCACCGTGATGCACGAGGGGTTCGTGAACTTCAACGCCGGCACGCTCGGCACCTCGATGGTGGAGGGTCGGATCTCCGCAGGCGTGGTGGTCGGTGCCGATTCCGACATCGGCGGTGGCGCTTCGATCATGGGCACTCTGTCCGGCGGCGGCAAACAGCAGCTTTCGGTCGGGCAACGGTGCCTGCTCGGCGCCAACGCCGGCATCGGCATCTCCCTCGGCGACGACTGTGTGGTCGAAGCCGGTCTGTACGTCACCGCGGCGACGAAAGTCAGTCTTCCCGGCGGCCAGGTGGTCAAGGCGGCCGAACTGTCCGGCCAGAGCGGTCTGCTCTACATCCGCAACTCGGTCAGCGGAGCTATCGAGGTCCGCCAGCGGGCCGGACAGGCGGTCGCGCTGAACACCGTCCTGCACGCGAACTGACCAAGACCAAGGTTCAGCACAATCCGTGGTTTCGTCCAACGCACGCTTCGGCGGCTGCGTCATCGTCGCTGTGCTGGGTCTCGCCCTGGTGGTCGGGCTCGCGGTCGGGGGGTTCGCGTGGGTGGCCCGACAGTGGCAGCCTGACCCGGTGCCCGGGCAACAGCGATGCGTCGCCACCGCCGGCGCCGCGAAGACGGCGATCACTCTCGAACAGGCGCACTACGCCTCGATCATCGCGGGTGTGGCGGTCAAACGGGGACTGCCCCCACGGGCGGCGTCGATCGCGCTGGCCACGGCCTATCAGGAGACGGGCATCCGCAACCTGGACTACGGAGATCGCGACTCGGTCGGGCTGTTCCAGCAGCGTCCGTCCCAAGACTGGGGCACCGAGGAGGAGTTGATGGACCCCTATTACGCGACGAACGAGTTCTACGACGCCCTGGTCAAGGTTGCGGGCTGGAAGAGCGGCGACATCAACGACATCGCTCAATCGGTGCAGCGCAGCGGTCACCCCGAGGCGTACCGCGATCATGTGGCTGACGCTCGGGTGCTGGCCAGCACGCTCACCGGACAATCTGCCGCTGGGTTCACCTGCCTGGACCGGACCGCCGCCGACGGGGAGGCCAAGAGGTTGGCGAGGGCGCTGACCATGACGTTCGGATCGGCGGCGAAGGCCAACCGGGACGCCGATGTGCTGGCCATCACCGCCGACTCCACCAAGCTGGCGTGGGCGTACGGACACTTCGCGGTCGCGAACTCCGCGCAATACGGGGTGATCAAGGTGGTGGTCGGGGATCGGGAGTGGCGTACGAACTCGATGACTCTGCCGCCCTGGTTGGACGCCGAGACTCCATCGAAGGCCAAGCAGGTCACCATCACCGTCCGCTAGCCGAGTCCGGTCCCGGCTCCCCCACCCACTCCTGTTGTCGCTCGGGTTTGAGGGAGTCGCTCGGTCTG
>JAKDLH010000256.1 GCA_030452945.1 Microlunatus sp.
ATGCGCTAGATAACGCGCTAATGGAGTCGACGATCGGCTTGTTCAAGACCGAGGCCATCGACCTCGGCGGTCCGGCGTGGAAGGACCGCCGCGAGGTCGAGTGGCAGGTCGCTCGCTGGGTCTAGTGGTACCAACGCCCGGCGGCTGCACTCCTCGATCGGGTACCTGCCCCCGGTTGAGTTCGAGCACCTTCACCGGCAGGCTACGACCGTGACCCCCATCCCGGAGGTCGCGTAACAACCCACCCTCCGGGAACCTCAGTACGGTTCAACCTGCCCCCGGTTGAGTTCGAGCACCTTCACCGGCAGGCTACGACCGTGACCCCCATCCCGGAGGTCGCGTAACAACCCACCCTCCGGGAACCTCAGTACGGTTCACATCGCCGCGACCACCCAGATCCGTCTGAACACCCCGGGCCGGGCCTACTACCTGCGCAAGCTCGCCGCCGGCAAGACCAAGGCCGAGGCGCTGCGCTGCCTCAAACGCCGGATCTCCGACGCGGTCTACCGGCAGCTGATCGCCGACGCCCGCGCCGTCGCACCGGCGGCAGCTGAGACGGGCCCGGGAGGGCACCGCGGGGCGTCACACAAATCCAGCGCGGCCGGCTCGCACCCGCACACCGGCACTTCGGATCAGCCACTTCCCGGACCCGCACAGGCGACGCTACCGGCGCCCACCCGTGTGAGGAAGAGCCCCCGCTCGAGACAGTTCGAACCTGCCCCTTGACGACAGAGGGGTGCCGGTTAGACGCTGCCGTGAACCTCACAAAAGGCCAAGTGGCAGTCGACGGCTACCCTTCGTACCGTCTCGACAGGCACCACACCCGGCACAGAGGGTATGGTCCCGTTCGCGCACGGACGACAGGTCCCGAGCGTATACACGGTGCGCGGGGCATCGCCTACAAAACAGCGGACGCCATCGGCGTCCACTAGGCACCTATGCAGGCCAGTTACCTCGGTTCCTCGGTGGCGATGTACGCCCCGGCAAGCAGACCCGGACTCGTGCCACCCTGCCGCGACGCCCTCATCAACCGAGGCGTTCCCGTCGACACCTGGCCAGACCGACTCGGCGGCGGCGTGATCGTCGCGATCTGGCCTGACGAGCACATCCGCCCCTGAGCCGACGAGCGCGGTCCAGTCGCGCGCGTCGCGGTCACAGCGCAGCCATTGCCAAGGACTCACAATCCTCAGGAACGCCGGCTTCTCCCCCGGAGGACTTGCACGTCCACGCCATCGGCCATGGTTGGCGGGCCAGCAACGCTGACTTACTCCCGACGTCGCCGGGCGCATCGACGTCAGCCGCACCCATACCAAGGCATTAAGATCACTTCTCTCCCAGACGACGTCCTCGAATACTGGCGAGCCGCTTAACAACCCAGCATTCGACGCGCCACCCTTTCAGCGCAGTTTCAATTCTTGGTGCCCTGGCCGTCAATCACGTGCACGTCAATAATGTGGGCGAGGATATCGGGAACTGGGCCAGGTACGGTCACCTCGACGACAGCTTCGGACGCCTTTCCTCGCCTCCTGCGCCAATCCTCGTAGTCGTACTCGTGGACGGGCAGGAAGGTGCCGCGGCCGCGCTGAGGTGCGTTCGGGACATGTGCGGATCCAGAGTTGTATGGCGATAGCTCAACGACATGGCCGTACTTCTCGACCAATGACCGCGTGTCGATGGTGAGAATCACCTGAGGAGTACGGCGATACAAACGCCCGTTCACGATTCGGTCGAGTCGCTCTTTAGTCGCCCAGAAGTAGCACCGGCCGTTCAGAAGGTCTAGGTACTCCTGAACTGTTGTGTCTGAAGTCAGCACACGATCCAAGAACTTCAGGGGCGCCTGGTCACGAACCACAGCTGTGTGCCCGTCGGTGGACTCAACGACGATCGTTCGCCGCCGGATGCCGCTGAGCGCGGCTTCCATGACCTCCCCGGGCGCCCCGTACCGATCGAGGATAGCACTGGTCGGCAGCAGCCCGTGAGCCTGAATCGACGGCCAGGCGCGGGCGTCCGCGGCGTGGAAGAGCTTCGGATGGTTGGCGATCAGCGTCTCGGGCTGCATGGTCTGCATCTTAGGTTCGCAAGTGAGTGAGTGTCGGGGTGCAAGGTGGCAGACTAACCTGTATGACGGGCTCCCAGTTGACGATGGACGTCGCGGGTCGTCCCCCAAGCCGCCGGGAGTTGCCGCCTCCCGACTGCCACGCGGTGCCGGATGTCTTTCTTGCTGAGACCCTGCCGCTCGATGTCGATGCCCAGTCGCAAGGATGGCAGGCGGCTCGTGCCCAGCACCCCGGCCCCAGCCGGGCAGCCTTGCAGGTGTACGCCTTTCACCGTGCGTTTGATCTTCCACGCCGCCGTGTACCGAGCCTCGCCGACGTGGACGACGCCCTGCTAAGACTGCGGGAGCGGCTGTTGGACGAGGAGACGTCCGAGTATATGGCGGCGTCGTATCGGCGTGATTTCGTTGCAATGGCGGACGCGCTTGCTGACATCGTCTATGTGGCGTACGGGACGGCGATCTCGTTTGGTCTGGACTTGGACTTGGTCATCGACGAGGTCCACCGGGCGAATATGAGCAAACTGGACGAGGATGGACGGCCAGTGTTGAGGCATGATGGGAAGGTGCTGAAGTCGCCGCGTTACACGCCACCTCAGGTTTCGCAGGTGATTGCCACCCAATCCACGTTGCCGTTCGACCTCTGAGTCTAGGTAAGCACGTGGCCGCGCCAGTCACGTCTGTCGATGATGGCGCGTCGTGAGAACTCGGTGGAGATTAGTGAGACTGGCGCGCCGCTCACCCTCTCCAGCTCCTCCAGGAGCTGGATGGTGAATGGGGTGAGTTGGTCGAATCGATATGCGCTCTTGTTTCGACCGTCGATGTAGTCAGCGAACGTAACGGCGATGTCCGTGGCCCCGTTGATCTCGGCAGCGGTCCTAAGCTGCGTCCAATCGAACTCCGCGACACGGCGTTGGTTTCCCGAGACAGAACCCCGCTCGTCGATGGATTCTCGATGCAGGCCCGACCGGCTCGCTATCTCGTCCCAATCAAGCTCCCGGCCACCCATCGGCCCCGACGGCCCGCCCACGCGGATGGGATAGGTGCGGAAAACGACAACGGTTCTCCGAACTCGCCGAGGGCTGATTCCAGCCTCGCTCAGCACCCCTGCCGCTGTCGTGTCCCGACTCGTCACGTGTGGATACGTCCCGTGGAAGATGCTTAGGCCCATCCCCTGCGTTCCTTCCAACAGGATCCGCTTGCCAGCCGAGTAGGCCGCGTCGAGAACTTGTCGAGTTGGGCGAATCATGTGTGCCAGACGCTCATCACTCTCGGCGAGCACCGACCTGTCCCCGGTCCGCGCCAAGATTCGTCGCGCGGCGGCTCGCCCTACCCCCTGTCCCGTACTCGCAATGCGGCGAGTCAGCTCCGCCTCCTCGGCAATGTCCTCCTCGGAGATCAGCATCGCCTGCGGGTCGATGGAAATCCGCCCGGGGTCAATGCTCGTCGAGGCGATTTCGTCCAACACTACGCTGGGGTTGATCACGGCGCCTGGACCGATGACGAGCTGAGCTTGTAGGTGGGCCAATGCTCCTGAGGGCAGGGATCGGTGCGTGGTTGGCTGATCCGTTGGGACTTGGTGGCCGGCGTTCGGGCCGCCAACACGAACGAGTACCTCGTACTCGGGCGCGAGGTAGAAGGCGATGTTTCCCTTTCCCTCAGAGCCGTACTCACCCCCGACTAAGACGTCGACGAGCTGCGCCCCCAGGTCGGGTAGGAGTCCGACACGGGCGGCGCAGCGCATGAGCACATCAGCCGGCGTGTTGCGGTGGGTGTCGAGCACGACGTCGGCATACTGCGCAAGGGCCGGGACCGCCTCGGCTTCGGTGCGGTTCTCGCGGAGCGCCGCGTAGCTGGTCAGCTCGTCGAGATCGGCTTTGGCGCGCCGCAACTCGTACCGTTGGGCCAGTTCGGCTTCGCTCGTCGACGTAACGTGAACGTGCCACAGCTTGCGACCAAAGCTGCGGCGCAGGCCCTCTATCTGACCGAGGATTCGGACGGCGTCTATCACGACGAGTTGCGATTGACTTCCGCCCACCAAAGCGGCCACATCTTCGGCCAGCCACAGTCCTCCATCAGCCGCATCCATCGACTCGCCGTAGTCCTGCAGCGCACGCCGTCCTCGGAGGGTCCCGCCGCGCCCCGACCTGCGGAAGCGATCTTGCAGCAACTCCCGCGTGCTCACCACCGTAGCGCCATATGTTGTAGCCATGCCTCGAGCGAGCGTGGATTTGCCCGCCGCGACCTCCCCTGAAAGCACCACAATGGTTCTAGCCATTCCTGCCCCCGTCCGATGGTCTCCACTTGCATCGATTCCACCATGGCGGCCGCAGCCCCGCACGCAAATGCAAGCACCTCCAGACGTAGCCCCGGGTGTGCGAGGCAAACCCAAGGCCGCGCCGGCGAGGAAACGCAGGTGAACGTTGACCAAGAGCACCCGCAGCCCTAGGCCGATGGAGAGTGGTCGTCGATGTGGGGAGGACGGACAGATTGCTGCCCAACCGGCGCGAGTCGATCCGCACTAACAGATCGCTGCATGGGACACGCGACTCGGACCGCACTTACGGGCTCCTCGTGGAGAAGGCAGGAGTCCCTCCGTGCGTAGCCCCAGAGTACGCCACTGCGCTTTGTGTCCCGCATCTTTGATAGCATTCAAATCGTTCTGAGAGAACTGATGCTCAATCGGGGGGCTCGCATGGCTAAGAATGGTGGCATTACCGCACCTATCTACAAGATTGACTCAACTGCTGCAGTGGAGTTCTTCGGTGGCAATGTTGCCCTGAAGGAGCTTCCCGCCAAGCTGGTCGAGCACTACAACCAGGAGAAGGGCGTCGAGACGTACCGACTCGAAGGCACCGCTGGGATCAGCGGCTGCCACATGGAGCTGTACCGAAACGTCAAAAGCCAGCCAAATACCAGTGCTTGGGTGAGTTTCTTCAGCAACTCGGGGATCCAACTGAAGAACATCCAGAACCAGATGCAGCACTTGGTGTGCTGTAAACATTCAGCCGGGGTTCCGGGTGAGGGCATGATTTGTGGCCGCCGG
>JAKDLH010000023.1 GCA_030452945.1 Microlunatus sp.
CACCCTCAGATCAACCGCCGACCCAGCCAGACCCTGTTCGACACCAGCCACCTAGCCTGGCGTCATGGACTCCGCGGGGTCAGCAGACGTGGAGCGACGAGCGCAGCTGTACAGCTCTCTGCATCAGGCCCGCGCGCGCGGCTTCGTTGGTCGTCGGGCGGAGATCGCTTCGTTCGAGGAGGCGTTGCGCGGGTTGTCCACGCGCCACGTATTTTTCCTGCACGGTCCCGGCGGCATCGGCAAGTCGACTTTGCTGGATGCGTTCGCTCGGCAGTCCCGGCAGGCCGGACGGCGACCGGTGTACGTCGACGCCCGGGAGACAGCACGCTCGGGCGCGGCGGTCGCGGCCATGATCGCTGAGCAGGCAGCTCGAAGCGGATACCGCCTCAATGAGGCTCCTGACGTCCTGCTCATCGACAGTTACGAGTGGCTCACTCCGTTGGACCGATGGTTCCGTGAGGAGCTGGTACCTGCCCGCCCTCGGGAGTCGGTGACAGTCATCGCCGGCCGCGACGCCCCGTCGGCTGGCTGGCGAACCGATCCTGGTTGGCGTGAACTGCTTTGGGCGCACGAGCTGACCGGGCTGAACCGAGCCGAGGGCGATGAGTTGCTGTCTCTTCGCGGTGTCCCCGCCAACGAGCGCGAGGCGATATCTCGGCTCGGCCGTGGTCACCCCTTGGTGCTGGCCATGCTGGCCGAGGCTCGCGACGGCGGGGCGGCCGTGGCCGGGCTCTCCGACGCCCCCGACGTGGTCGATCAGCTGTGTCGGATGATCCTCGACGACATACCCGATGCGGCGCACCGCGCCGGTCTGGCGACCTGCGCGCACGCTACTCGGATGACCGAAGACCTGCTCGCGCACACGATCGGCCCCCGCGCCGGCGAAGTCTGGGGCTGGTTGCAGTCGCGGCCCTACGTACGTCGCGGGACGTTCGGGCTCTTCCTCCACGACGTGGTCCGGGAGATCTTCGAGGCCGAGTTCTTGCACCGGGCTCCCGACGCTTACGTCACCCTCCACCAGACCGTCCGCGGGTACTTCATGCAGCGCCTGGCCAACCCGACGGAGCCGTATCCTGATCGGGCCGCCGCCGAGATCCTCCTCCTGCACCGGCGCAGCCCGTTGGCCGCACAGACGGCGGACCTTCGAGACGGTGGACTGCTGCCAGTCACGCGCGCCGGCCCAGGCGACGGCGAGGTCTTCGATCTGATCGCCGAGGGCGAGGGATCCGCAGCGGCCGACCTGGCTCGACGTTGGGTGGGCGAACAGCCCGGATGTCTGTACCGAGCCCGGTCCGAAGCCGGGGTCGAAGCCTTCGCCATGCAGGTGTATCTGCCGTGCTCGCCCGAGCTGGCTCGAGACGATCCCATCGCTCAGGCGGTGCTGAGAGTGGTCAGCCAGCGCGGTGCCCTCCGGCCGGGAGAGCGAATCAACATCAACCGCTTCGCCGGCGCCTCGCCGCGCTACCAACGCGATCCCCTGCAGTTATTCGTGAACGGCGTCTCCAGCCTGTTGGAATGGGTTCACCGGCCGGCGGCGTGGACGTTCATCGTCACGTTCGACCCCGAGTTCTACGACGCGTACTTCCGCTACCTCGGCCTGCGTCCGATGCTGCACGTGTCCAGCGTTCGACACGAGCTCGTCGGCTACGGATGGGACCGGCGACGGTTCCCCCCGGCGTCGTTGTTCGAGCTGATGGAGCGGCGTGAGCTGACCGGCGAGATCGGTCCCCCGCCCCCGGAGCTGTTGCGGCCGGCCCCGCTGTCTCGAGCGGCGTTTGCCGCCGCTGTACGCGGCGCTCTCCCCCAGGTCAGCCGACCGGACCGGTTGGCCGACTCACTCCTGGTTGACTCGGCCTTGGTCGAGCCGGGAGCGACGGGTCAGGTCGAGCAGCTAGGCACAGTATTGCTGAACGCGATCACGACGTTGGGACACGAACGTCGCGGCGCAGAGCACCGCCGAGTCCTGGAACGCACCTACCTGAAGGGCGCTCGATCCCAGGAGGACGCCGCCGAACTCCTCGAACTGCCTTTCAGTACCTACCGCCGCCATCTCGCGCAGGCGCAGGAGCGGCTCATTGAGGTGCTGTGGTCGGTCGAGATCGGGGAACGACGGCTAGCCGACCTGTCAAGCGCGGTAGGGCAGGAATTGGGCAACTTCTGATCTGGTAGGTGAACACCTGTCCGCGTGACGGTGGTGACCTGCCTGCGAGGAGGGCCATCATGTCCGCTCAGCACCCCCTGTCCATCGTGGTCATCGGGGCCGGGATGACCGGTCTGATCACGGCCGTTCTGCTGGCCCGCGACGGGCACCAAGTCACCGTGCTCGACCGAGATAAAGCCGAGCCCCCGCCTGCGCCCGAGATGGCTTGGCACGCTTGGACCCGACCCGGGGTGAGTCAGTTTCGTCAACCGCACCTGATGCTGCCGCGTTGGTATCAGGAAATGTCCCGCGAGGTTCCCGAGCTGCTCGTCGGTCTCGTCCAGGAAGGCGCGGCCCAGGTCAACACCGTGCATTTGCAGCCCGACTCGGTGACCCACGGTTGGCAGCCCGGTGACGAGCAGTTCGACACTGTCACCGCCCGCCGCCCGGTGTTGGAGGCGGCGCTGAGCCAGCTCGCCACAGTTCAAGCGGGACTGACCGTTCGACGCGGAAGCAAGGTCACCGGACTCCTGTCCGCCTCCCGCGGGGACGTCCCGCACGTCGTCGGTGTCCAGACCAGCACCACAGAGCTGATCGCCGACCTTGTGGTGGACGCCGCCGGTCGTCGCACCCCGGTGCCCGGCTGGGTGCGCGCCTGGGGCGGTCCGGCGCCAGTCGAGACGCGTAGCCAGGGCGGATTCGTCTACTACAGCCGGCACTACCGGACAGCAGGCGGTCGGACTCCGGTCGGGCCAGGCCCCATCCTCAGCCACCTTCCTTCCATGTCAGTCGTCGCGTTCCCCAGCGACCTCGGCAGCCGGGCGATCGTGCTCGCCGTCAGCGCTCAAGACCGCCCGCTGCGGATCCTGCGCGAACCGCGAGCCTGGCTGGCCGCCGTCGGCTGCAGCCCGGTCGCTGCGCACTGGATTGCGCAAGGCGAAGCCATCACCGGCGTCACTCCGATGGCCGGGATCGACGACGTTCAGCGCAGCTATCTTCGCGCGGGCCATCCCGTGATCACCGGTCTGGTCGCCGTCGGCGACGCCTGCGCCACCACCGACCCGTCGCTCGGGCGGGGCGCCACGCTCGGACTGCTGCAGGCCTGCACCCTGCGAGACGTCCTGTCCGCGGCGCCACGGGACCCCCGTGAGCAGATACACCGATTCGCGGAGGCGTCCGCGCAGCGGGTCGCGCCCTGGATGGAACTGACCCTTCAGTTCACCCGACACCGGCTGGCCGAGATGAACGACGACATCGCCGGGAGCCCGTACCAGACCGACGATCCGACCTGGCCCATGAGCACCGCCCTGGCGTGTGGAGCCGATCACGATCCGGTGCTCACCCGGGCCTACGGCCGGATCGGCGGACTACTCGCGGCCCCGCCCGACGTGTTCGCCGACCCGCTCACCCAGCAGCGACTCGCCCCCTACGTCCACGGTCCGCGGTACTCCCCCAGCGGACCCACCCGAGCTGACCTGCTGAACGCCACCGGACAGGAGTCACCATGACCCCGTCAGCGACACTGCCGGGCCGGCTCGCCCGTCCCCCCGTCGACCTCATCGACCAACACGCCAGCAGAACCACGAGATCAACCGAACCCGAACATCACCAGTCCGAGGCCACCACGCGACAGCCTGGTGCCAGAGCGCAGTAGACCTCGCGAGAAGGAGGTTCCGCACCCCTACGGCTCGCGTTCGGGTGCAGAACCTCCTTCTCGGAGAGTCTCAACTCGGGCGGGGGCCGCGGTTGAACCGCCAGATCAGCAGCGCAGCCAGACCCACCGGGATCACAGCGAACAACCACCACCAGGCCGACAAGCGGTCGGAGTCCGGCTCTGGCTGAGCGGCGGGAGGCGTCACCACGCGGGGTGTCGGTACGGCCGACGGTGTCTCGGCGCGGGGCGAGTTGGTCGGGTTCGCCGACTCCTCGACCGTGCCGGTGCGGACGGTGAAAGAGAAGCTGCCGTTGATCGGGTGCCCGTCGGTGGAGGTGACCCGCCACTCGACGGTGTACTGGCCGGCCACCAGGTCGGGAGCCAGGTCCTGCTGAACGGTGTTGTCGACCAGTTTCGGGTCACCGACGGCGACCGACCCGGTCGGCCCGCTCACCAACAGCCTGGTGCCGGTGGCGATGGCCGGTTCGTTGAAGGTCAGCACTACCGACGAGGGTGGTTTCGACACGGTCGTGCCGTCGCCTGGGCTGGTCGAGATCAACGCGTTGTGCGCCCAGGCCGGGCCGGCGGCGAGCGCCGACATCAGCCCCACCAGGACGGTGATTAGCCCCCATCGGGGCAACCGCCCCCGTCGTTGCGACCGGTGGGTCACGAGGACGCTCCACCGGCCGACCGCCGACGCAGCGCCAGACCGCCGAGCACCAACCCGCCCAATCCGGCTGCCAGACCGAGACCGCCGAGGGTCCGGGCCACCGGGTCGGCGGCGGCGGGAGCGGTGGTCTCGGTGGAGGTGCTGTTTTCGGTCGAGAGTGCCTCCGCATTCGGGTCCGAGGAGGTTGGGCCTCCATGGTCGGCGCCCGCGGCCGCGGCGACGACATTGAACTCGGGGGCCGGCTTATCGGGTTCCTCAGCTGAGTCCGGGGTCGGCTGGTCCCACGCGACGACAGTGCCGTCGGAGTAGGTCTGAGTGGCGGGCAGCATGACCGTGCCGGGCTCGGGCAGGGGTCCGACCGAGATCGAAAACTCCTGGTACTCATTCGGACGAATCTGGGTGCCCTGGTCGGCGGTCCAGGTGACGGTACGGACGGCCTTGGTGATGGTGGTGCCTTCGTAGTCGACCGGTTTCGGCAGTGGCTTCTCGGCCGCCACCGCTGTCCAGCCGGTGATCGGCTTGGTGCTCACGTGGATGAACGGGTGGTCCTGCGGCAGCTGAACGCTGACCTTCACGGTGCCGGCGGTGTCGGACTCGTTCGGGACGCGGAAGGTCAAGGCGCTGAACGAGCCGCTGGTCGGGTTGTCCGGCGTGACCCGGACGTGGGCGTCGGCGGCTGCCGCCGGCAGCAGGGCGAGGCCGCCGACAACCAGGCCAGCCAGCGCGAGCAGGAGTCGACGTCGAACGGGGCTGGCCCGGTGGCACTTGATGTTCATGGTGGTCCTATCAAAGAGGAAGAGTGTGTGATCGCGGGGGCCCGGTTTCGGCTTGGTGCTCGTGATTCTCGGCCGTCCGCGAGGCAGCGCACCCGACGCCGATTCGTCGAGTCGAGCTGGTCGATGACGCCGCGTCGGCACTCCGGCCCAAGACGTCGAGGGTAAGAATCGCTTCGGTCTGGGCGAGCGAAGAGACGATCGACCGAGGCGGCCGACACCTGCCGAGTCAGGAGCAGAAGACTGCTTCAGGCTGGGGTGGCGCTCGGGCTGGGGCCTGCGCCCAACGGTCCACGCTCAGATTAATCTCGCCCGTCGCGGACGGGAGGACGGTGCGCCGCCGGCGGCACCGCATGGGCCGGGTGGCGACGTAGCGGGTCAAACGATCGGCGATCCGCCAGAGCCACCGCTCTCCGCAGGCCAGCAACCAGGCCGTAGCCAGCAGAGCACCGAGATGGGCGAGCCACATGGCGAGGCCAGGCATCGCGTGCCCGGCGCCAGGGCCGCAGACCAGGGTGCCACCAGTCATGGCGTGACCCGCATGTGCGGCGGCCAGACCGCCCGCCGAGGCGCAGGTGGCCGTGGTCGACGCGGCGAAGAGCAGGTGCAGCGCGATCTGTTCGACGGCGAGGATTCCCACCAGGGCACCGAAGCGGCACCGACGCGCAGTGAGCGCCACCGACACCAGGGCCAAACCGATCCCGACCAGGATGAGCAGACCCGCTCTGGGTAGCACGCCGCCGCCGACGGCGTGCGCCGCCGTGGCCAGGATCAGTGACGATCCGCCAAGGACACTCGCCCGCGCCAGCCGGATCCAACCCTCACTGAGCGCAGGACCGGACCGGGACGCGGCGGTCGGCCACGCGCACACGGCCGGAGGACGGGTCACTCCAGGAGCCTAGAACATGGTGACGACCCCCTCGTGCCGGTGCCCATGAGCTCACGAGCAGCAACTCCCCCGGCGTGTCGGCGACGAGGTCCACCGCCCGGCCGCCTCCGCCCAGCGCAGCAGATCCCGCTGAGACCTGACTGTCGGAGGGGCAGCGTGGTGGCCACTGCCAGCCGGTGCGACGGAAGCGGATCCAGGGCACACCGACCGATCCGAACACGGCGGTGTGGACGAGCACGGGTCGAGCCAGCCACTGCCGAGCCGGGGCGAATAGTGCGAGGTTGGCCAGGTCCAGCGGCCGATGGCGCCCGCCAGCCCGCCCTTGGCTTCCGGGCGGGAACAGCACCAGCATCCGTACGTGGGGTCAACGGGTCGGGTCGATCCGCCCTGTCAGTGCCGCGTGCCACGGTGGGGGCATGGGGAAGACGATCCAGATCACGTTCGACGCCGCGGATCCACGCGCCCTCGCTTCGTTCTGGGCGGAGGTGCTCGGCTACGTCCTGGAACCACCGCCGGAGGGATTCCAGACCTGGGACGAGGCGCTGACCGCGTTCGGCGTGCCGGAGTCGCAGTGGAACTCGCGGGCCGCGTTGGCGGACCCGGCCGGAGCCGGGCCGCGGATCTTCATCCAGCAGGTGACCGAGCCCAAGTCGGCCAAGAACCGCCTGCACCTCGACGTGCGGACTGCCGTCGGCTTGCGGGGCGACGAGCGGATGACGGCCCTGGAGGCCGAGTGCGAGCGGCTGATCGCCCTCGGCGCGTCCCGCCTCTACCGGGTCGAACCCGAACCGCCGCTGGAATCGGGGTTCATCACCTTGGCCGACCCCGAGGGCAACGAGTTCTGTCTGGACTGATGTCGGAGTTGGACTCCACGGCACATTCGGCTCGTCAGATCGGTCAGTCAGACGTACGAGTCGGCGATCCCCAACGCCGTGGCGGCACGACGCAACGTCTTGTCCCGGGTCCACAAGCTGGTCCCCGGGGTCAGAAGTGTCGCCGTCACCAGGTGCGCGTCCACCAGACTGAGTCCCTGCCCGTACAACCGGCTGGAGTCCACCAATGTCAGCACCTCGTCGTAGGTCGCCACCTGCACTCGAGGCAGTCGGCTCACGAGGTCGAGGAACATCGATCGATCTCGGATGGATCCCAGCGCTAGTTCTCCGATGACCATCGGGTGCTGCGCTACTTGTGTTTCGCCGAGTGCGTGGACGAGTTCGGGTTCGACACGATGCAGATGATCGATCCAGATCGATGTGTCGACCAGGATCACCGATCGACCCGGGACCGGGATGCGGCCGTCGCGTCCGGGTCGCTGCCACCCAGCAGGGCCAATCGCCGTGCGCTCTCGCGCTCCACCAGAGCTTCCAGTCCCATCCGGATCAGGACCGTACGCTCGGTCCTGCCCGTGATCTCCGCCGCCCTGGCCAACAGCGCCTCGTCGAGCGTCACCGTGGTACGCATAGCGTCACCTCCACACCAAATTTAGCATCGTTTGATGCAGTGGAGCGCATCCGTGTCCGACTTCCGGCACGAACGTCGTCTGCGTAATAACGACGTCGCCGCCGATCAGCTGCGCTGTGCGCTCTTACTCTTGGAGATCACGCTGGCGATGATGGTCGTGCCGACCGTGCCGACGACCAGGAAGATCAGCGCCCAGAGACCCACTGTCGTCATGTCCACGCCGACCAGCAGGCAAATTGAGATCCAGATCACCGCAGCCGTCACGCCGGCAAGCAGACCGCTCGCGAAGTTGATTCCCATGGTTTTCTGTCCTTATCCCGAGGATCCGACACTTTGCACGATAGAGCATATGAGTCATCAGGGTTGGCGGGCCGGGGGGCTAGGCTCTCAGCGTGTCGCACGAGGCTGACCAGGCGGAATGCTCCCTGCGCGAATTCGACGCGCTAACCACCCGGACTCGTCGTGCGAGTCGCTCCATGGCGACAGGCTTCCCGATGGTGGGCTGGGGAACCGCCTGGATTCTCGGACTCGGCGCGCTGGATCTGCTGGACGGCCTGATGCGGATCTTGGTCGCCGCACTGGCTTGGGTGATCGGCATGCTGCTGTCCTGGTTGCCGATGCGCGCCATGATCCGGACGGGTTCGGAGACGCGGATGCGGTGGGCCTGGGTGGTCGTGCTGGTAGCTTCGCCGTTCCTAGTCGCTGCGGCACGCCCTGCGTCGTTCTCGCACGGGGTGCTCCTCGTGGGCGCCCTGTGGGGACTGGCGATGTGCCTGTACGCCATCGCCACCAATGATCCGATCCTCGCCGTGGTAGCGGGATTCGGGATCGTCATGGCAGGCGCGCTGGCCGTACTGGACATCCCAAGTCGCCTGCTGTGGTTCGGCGTGAGCGCCGGGCTCCCGTTACTGGCACTCGGGATCCATCGAGTATGCCGCGGGGGAAGCCGTGTCTGAGCAATCCCCTCCTAGCCCCGAACTTGCCGATGACATCGGCGAGCGCTTGCGCACCCCGCTCGACCCGGCCCTGTCCGACGCAAACCGCCTCCGTATCCAGGCGGCGCTGCACGGGCTCAACCCGGACGGCTCGATCCGCTTTACCGCCCTCGCCAAGATGCTGAACCTCACCGATGGGAACCTCGCCGCCCACCTGGCTGTCCTGAGCGAGGTGGGATACGTCGCGGTCCGCTCGACCTACACCGGGAAGCGGCGCACGCGGTGGTACTCGGCGTCTGCGGCGGGGAGGGAGGCGTTCGAGGCTCACGTGCGTGCGTTGCAGTTGGTCGTCGACTCTGCGCGACTGGGAGCGTCGTGACCGCAGACGAGGCACTCCGTGAATGCACCGCGCAGGCCGACCGGTTCCGTTGAAGCCCACCTGGCGTCGCTTCGCGCTCAGGAGAGACGGGCGACGCAAGGAATCGGACGAGCACCAGACGTTGAACCGGAACTCACTCACACATTGAACCTGAATTCCACCACGTCACCGTCGGCCATCACGTAGTCCTTGCCCTCCAACCGAAGCTTGCCCTTGGCCTTGGCCGCCTGCATCGACCCGGCCGCAACCAACTCGTCGAAAGAGATCACTTCGGCTTTGATGAAACCCTTCTGGAAGTCGGTGTGAATCACCCCAGCCGCCTCGGGTGCCGTCGCGCCTTTGGAGACCGTCCAAGCCCGGGACTCTTTGGGGCCGGCGGTCAGGTAGGTCTGCAATCCCAGGGTGTCGAACCCGACCCGGGCGAGGACCTCGAGCCCGGGTTCGCCGACATCCATCTCGGCCAAAAATTCCCGCGCCTCCTCAGGTTCCATCTCGACCAACTCGGATTCGATCTTGGCATCCAGGAATATCGCCTCGGCCGGAGCGACGAGCTCCCGCATCCGCGCCTTGAGATCCTCGTCGGCCAGTTCGTCGGAGTCGCAGTTGAACACGTACAGGAACGGCTTGGCCGTCAGCAGGAAAAGCTCCCGCAGCGGCGCGATGTCCAGGCCGGCCGCGAACACCGTACGACCGCTGTCCAACACTTCCTGAGCTTCCTTGACCGCCTGCAGCGCGGCGACCTTGCCCTTGTTGATCCGTGCCTCCTTCTCCAGTCGCGGCAGCGCTCTCTCGACGGTCTGCAGGTCGGCGAGGATCAACTCGGTCGAGATCGTCTCGATGTCGTTGCCGGGATCGACATCGCCATCCACGTGGGTGACGTCGGGATCACGGAAGACCCTGGTCACCTGGCAGATCGCGTCCGCCTCGCGGATGTGAGAGAGGAAGGCGTTGCCCATCCCCTCGCCCTGGCTGGCGCCGCGCACGATGCCGGCGATGTCCACGAAGCTCACCGTCGCTGGTACGACCCGATCCGATCCGAAGATGGAGGCCAACACATCCAGGCGCGGGTCGGGCACCCCAACCACCCCCACGTTCGGTTCGATGGTCGCGAACGGGTAGTTCGCCGCCAACACGTCGTTGCGGGTCAAGGCGTTGAAGAGAGTCGACTTGCCCGCGTTGGGAAGTCCGACGATGCCGATGGTAAGGGCCACGGCGGACAAGCATATGGCCCGTGCCGGATCGGTCGAGCGGTCCGGGAAAAGTCGACCACGGACCGCAACTCGCGGGGCCTCCCGGGCGAACCGTCCGGGAAAAGTCGACCATGGACGGCAAATCCGGGCTCGCTGGCCGAACGGTCCGGTAAAAGTCGACCAAGGACGGTAATTCGAACTCGACCAGCCGAACGTGCCGAAAAACTCGTCCATGGACGGAAATTCCACCCGACCAGCCAAGCAGCCCGAAGGAAGTCGACCGTCCAGCCGCAAGTCGCGAGTCAGTCCAAGGTGAAGAAAGCCGCGATCGCCCGGCTCAGCCAGAGCGGGTCGTCGACCCCGGCCAGTTCGCGGGCCGAGTGCATAGAGAGCAGCGGGATGCCGACGTCAACGGTGCGGATGCCCAGTCGCGTCGCGGTCAGCGGACCGATCGTGCTGCCGCACGGCACCGCGTTGTGGGATACGAACTCTTGGGTGGGCACACCGGCCGCCCGGCAAGCGCGTCGCCAGATGGCGGCGCCCACCCCGTCGGTGGCGTACCGCTGGTTGGCGTTGATCTTGAGCAGGGGACCGCCGTTCAGCAGCGGCCGGTTCGCGGGATCGTGCCGGTTCGTGTAGTTGGGATGGACAGCGTGGCCCGTGTCGGCCGACAGGCACACCGAGGCCGCCAGCGCGCGGTGATAATCGTCGACCGTCCCCCCGAGCGCGGCCGAGATGCGGATCAGCTGATCGGCCAGCACCGGACCATCCGCACCAGAGAGGGAACCGCTGCCGACCTCTTCATGATCGAACGCAGCCAGCATGGTGATCGCCTCGCTGTCGTCCGTACCGATCAGGGCGGTCAGGGCGGCATGCACGCTAGATAGATTGTCCAGCCGCCCGGAGGCTAAGAACTCCTCGGTCGGGCCGAACACTTCCGGCGGTGTGGTGGTGTACGCGACGAGGTCAGACCCGTCGATGTCGCCGCCCGGGCAGCCGGCCAGCAACGCGACCTGGTCCATGATCGTCAGGTCCGGGCGCCCCACACTCCACACCGGAGCCGTATGCTGCTGCCGGTCGAGCTTGAGTCCTTCGTCGTTGACGGAGCGGTCCAGGTGAACCGCGAGCTGCGGGATGCGCATGATCGCGCCGGTACGCACCAGCCGGGACTCACCGCCCCGCAGGATCACTCGACCGGCCAGTCCCAGTTCGCGGTCGAGCCAGGAATTGAGCAGCGGACCGCCGTAGATCTCCATGCCCAGCTGCTGCCATCCGGCCGCGCCGATATCGGGGTGGGGCTTGAGCACGAATCCGGGCGAGTCAGTGTGCGCGCCCACGATCCGGTACGGGGTGCCGGGTGCGGCTCCAGCGGGGATCCGCCAGGCCAGCAGGGCGCCGTCGCGCACGACCGCGTAGGCGCCGGGATCCCCGGTATACGGGGAACGCTCGTCCACCCGCCTGAACCCGGCGGCCGCCAGCCGCCCCGCACCCTCGGCGGCAGCGTGGAAGGAAGAGGGAGAAGCCGCAACGAAAGCGGCCAGGTCACGGACGTGTTCGACAGCGGCGTTCACTCGCCCACCCTAGGAGGGGTGGAGGGATCACCCTCCGCCCGCCCCGTGCCGCCGGGGCGGGTCGAGAAACTCTGCCAGACTTCGTCGTGGTCACTGCCGCTCCTGGCCTCGCTCGCCCCGGTCGCCGCCGCCGGCAAGTGGGTCGCCCTGACCGGCAGCTTCATCCTGGCCGCCCTCGGACTCCTGGCCGGCATCGTGACCACGGTTCGCCGTCGCGCGCTGGCCCAGCAGGAGCAGGAAGCGAAGGCGGGTCCGCTGCCCGCTGGTGTCGTCTCCCGGGGACGGGACATGGGGTGCCGGCCAGGCATTCCGCCGAACCCACGAGCGACGCTCCCGGATGCCTCCAGCGGATTGTCAGTGGTCCAAGGCAGGATCACCGGTATGGACATCACCACCACGGTCGCGCTCGTCGTCGGGGTGATCCTCGGTGCCGTCGGTGGATACGCGGTCGCCGCGTTGATCACCCGGGCTCACCACCAGACCGACACGGCCCGGACCGACGCCGACGGGGCCCGGCAGGAGGCCTATTTAGCCCAGGTGCGGACCGAGGCGGCCCAGGCCCGGTCCGAGACGGCGCAGGTCCGCGCGGAGGCGGCGCTGGCCCGCTCCGACGTGGCCGAGGCGAAGGCCATGGCGGCCGCCGCCCAAGCAGAGGCCGCCGAGGTGTCCGCAGCGGTCGCCCGCGCCGAGGCGGAGCGCGACGCGGCGGTCGAGCACGCGAAGGTTCTGGCGGCTGATCGAGAGCAGATGCTGGCCCACTTCAAGGTGATGTCCACCGAGACCATCGAGCGGCAGACCCGGACAGTCGACGCCCAAGCCGAGGCCCGATTGAAAGCTACCGAGCAGCTCCTCAGCCCGGTCAGGGACAGCCTGCACCGCTTCCAGGACCGGCTGACCGAGGTGGAGAAGGAAAGAGTCGCGATCGCCGCCGATCTGCGCCACCAGGTGCAGTCGGTCCAGCTGACCGGCGAACAGCTCCGGCGGGAGACCAGTGCCTTGACCACCGCCCTCCGCAAGCCGCAGGTGCGCGGCGCTTGGGGTGAGTTGCAGCTCCAGCGCGTGGTCGAGCTGGCCGGGATGGTGGAGCACTGCGACTTCGTCCGCCAGCACACCGACACAGCCAACGACCGGGTGATTCGTCCAGACCTGAAGGTCAACCTCGCCGAGGGCAAGTTTGTGTATGTCGACGCCAAGGTGCCACTGACGGCATTTCTCGACGCCCAGGAGACCGAGGACGCTCGCACGCGAGAAGAGTCGATGAGCCGGTTTGCTCAGAACGTCCGGACCCACGTCGATCAGCTGGGCGGCAAGCGTTACTGGCAGGCCAGCGCCGGCACCCCGGAGTTCGTGGTGCTGTTCATGCCCAGCGAGGCTCTGGCCGCCGAGGCGTACGCGATTCTGCCCGACCTGCACGAGTATGCGGCCCGCAGAGACGTGGTGCTGGCCACTCCGACGACCCTGATCGCGCTGCTCCGGGCGGTGGCGTACGGGTGGAAGCAGGCGAGACTGGCCGAGAATGCCGCCGAGGTGCTTCAGCTGGGGCGAGACCTGCACGAGCGGCTCGGCACCCTGGGCAGCCGGTTCGACAAGCTCGGCCGGGCGCTGCGGACCTCGGTCACCGCCTACAACGAGACGATCGCGACCGTGGAGGGACGGGTGCTGGTGAAGGCGCGGCAGTTCACCGAGCTGAAGGTCAGTGATGCGGAGCTCAAGGCTCTGACCGGGGTGGACGATCCGGTGCGGCAGATCCAGGCTCCCGAGCTGGTGGACGACGCCGTGCGGATCGAACCTCTCATCGGCCGGACCCGTCGTTCGCGCCGCCGCGGCGAACTGCCCGAAGGAGCGGAACTGCGCCGCTCCGATCCGGAGCTGTTCGAGCTCGTCGACGAGGCTGGACCGCCGACCCCAGACGACGGTGAGGATCGCGTGTCGTCCTGACCCGCCATGTCGTTCCGCCCGGACCAGAAGAGCAGTCGAAGTAGAAGTCGTTATGTGCTGGTCGCCCGTCAGCCTCGACCGACGAAAACGTGTGGATCTGTCCGCGATACCGCCCCGCCAGTTCACCCGACGTAGCGGCGATTCCGGTGCTGCGCGTTCAGACGCGCCGGCTGCGACGGATCAGCCCTAGCCCGGCAGCGATAGACGCCAGTCCGACCAAGCCAATTGGCAGCGAAGGGCCACCAGTGTCGGCTAAGCCCGTCTCGGTGCCGACATCGGACCAGGTGTCGGTGTCGGACAGACCGGCGTTGGTGCCGGTGTCGGACCCGGTGCCAGCGTGGGACAGACGGGCGTGGGACACGGTGTCGGAGCCAGTCCGTTGGGGCTTGGGTTTCGGCTCCGCCTTGGGTTTGGTCACAGCGACCCGGATCCGAAGGTCGTCGGTCACGTCCTTGATGCTCGGGTCAGAGTCGCCGTACGGGGGCTTCGCCCGCGCCATGAGTTCATTGATCACTCGACCGCGGCGCGCATCTGCCGTGCTGACCCGGTAGCGACCGGAGCAGGTGATGGTCGCGCCCGGCGCCAAGGTAGCGCGGGGGGGTGGAACGCACTTCAGGCCGAGCTTGGCCAGGCTGCTGGTGATCCAGGCAGCGGTGAGCGTGACGTTACCGGTGTTCGTTGCGGTCGCGACATAGCGGAGGCGGTCGCCGGCGTTGACGGTACCGGTGCGAACGACCGAGGCAACCAGCTTGATCGCCGGCTTCTGATCTACCCTGACGCGAGCCGCGGCGTTGGCACCGACATAGTCGGGCTCCTCGCCGGAGTCGTCCCCGACGACGTCCCCGAAGACAGACGCGAAGTTGTCGATGTCACCGAAATCCAGCCAATCCTGCGTGACCGTCAGCGTCGCCGAGCAGATCAACGCAGTTCCCGGCTGAAGGATGGCTGCGAGATCCCGGTCGCACCTGAGCGCGCTCAGTCCTTCGAGCTCGTCGGTGATCGCGACGTTGACCAACTCGACTCCACCGTTGTTGGTGGCCACGAATCGGTACGTGATCACCTGCCCCACCTTCGACGCACTCCGCCGCAATGCGGTCTTGGTCAGGGCGATGCTGGCCGGTGGAGCCATGAGTGCCACGAGTGAAGCATCGACGGCCGGAATCTCGGGGAGAGTCTCGACCTGATCATCGGCGGCAGAGGCCTGGTGAGCGGCCAGACGGGTTCCGATGGCATCGGATTTGGGCGACGACGCCTCGTTGCTCTCCGGACTGGCGGTGTCCGAACCAGCGTTGTCCGAACTCGGCCTGTCCGACTCGGGCGTCTCGTCTTCGGTCGAAGGTGACTTCTCGTTCGTCTCCTCCGGCGCCGTTTTCTTGTCCGTCTCCTCCGCGGTCGACTTCCCTCCCGTCTCGTCCTGGCTCGAAGGCGACTTGTCGTCCGTCTTGTCTTCGCTCGACGGTGACTTCTCGCTGGTCTCGTCTTCGCTCGACGGTGATGTCTGGGCCGCCTCGTCTGACCCCGACGTCTGGACCGATTCGTCCTCGCTCGTCGGCGACGTCTGGACCGCCTCCTCCGACGCCGAGTCCCCTGATGAGGGTGAGCTCGAGCGCGTCGCCTCAGAACTGTCGGGGGCGATCGGCTCCTCTGTCCGCGTGGCACTCGCACTTGAGGTCGGTGTCGGGGACGGTTCGGCGTTCGCTACAACCGGGGCCACCGTCAACGCACCGGCCAGCGCGATCGTCGCAACACCGACCAGCCGACGTGAGAGCGACGGGACCGACACGGAACTCCTTGGACAGGCCGATTGGTGACAACGGACCGAGGCACGGTAACAGCGGTCCCCACTGTCTTCCTAAAGTTCGGCTGAGACCCTCGATCTCAGGTTCAGTCGTTGACCGCATTCTTACGCAGGTCTCGCCGCAGCTCCGGCGGCAATGCGAAAGTCAGGTTCTCCTCGGTCAGCCGCTCCTCGGTCGCCGTCGGGAACCCCCGTGCCGTCAGGTAATCCAGCACCCCGTCCACCAAGATCTCCGGCACGGAAGCGCCACTGGTTACCCCCACAGACGACACCCCATCTAGCCAAGCGTCATCGATCTCTTGGGCGTAGTCGACCCGGTAGGCGTTTCGGGCGCCCGCCTCCAGCGCGACCTCGACCAGCCGTACGGAGTTGGAAGAGTTGGCCGATCCGACCACGATCACTAGATCGCTGTGACCGGCGATCTGCTTGATCGCGAGCTGCCGGTTCTGGGTCGCGTAGCAGATGTCGTCGCTCGGCGGGTCCGTCAGCAGCGGGAACTTCTGCCGCAGCTTGTCCACCGTAGCCAGCGTCTCGTCCACGCTGAGCGTGGTTTGACTGAGCCAGGCGACCCTGCTCGGGTCAGCGACCTGCACGGCGTCGACCTGGTCCGGTGACTCGACCAGCGTGATGTGCTCCGGTGCCTCTCCGGCCGTACCCTCCACCTCTTCGTGACCGTCGTGACCGATCAGCAGGATCTCCCTGCCTTCGCGGGCGAACCGCTTTGCCTCGTGGTGGACCTTGGTCACCAGCGGGCAGGTGGCGTCGATCGTCTTGAGTTGCCGGTCGGCCGCCTCGGCGTGCACCGTCGGCGAGACTCCGTGGGCGGAGAACACCACGGTGGCTCCGGGCGGCACCTCCTCCACTTCCTCCACGAAGATCGCCCCCCGCTGCTGCAGGGTCTCGACCACATGCCGGTTGTGCACGATCTGCTTGCGGACGTACACCGGAGCGCCGTAGGTCTCCAGCGCCTTCTCGACCGCGATGACGGCTCGGTCCACTCCGGCGCAGTATCCCCGGGGAGCAGCCACCACCACACGCTTGTCAGCCATGAGAAACAGTCTAGGAGGGCGGGGTCAAACGATCACCTACTGCGGGCACCCGGGCACCTGTTCGCTACGGACGCCCGTTCGACCACCCGCCTGGGTGATGATTCGCGGAGATGTCGGTGCGTGTCAGTAGCCTTCGAGCCGTGCCTTTGCAGTCCTCCGCGGAGAACCCGCAGCCGTTGCGGGTGATCACCTCGGCGGTCCGTGGCTGGATCGAGCGCCTGGGTGCGGTCTGGGTGGAAGCCCAGGTGATCGAGATCAACCGTCGGGCCGGCAACCGCACCGTCTTCGTGACCATGCGCGACAAGCTCGCGAACGTCTCGGCTTCGGTGGCCCTCTCCCCCGCGACTCTCGAGGCCGCGGCAGCGCCACTGGCCGAGGGAGCGACGGTGGTGGCCCGGCTCAAGCCGTCCTACTACGAGCAGAATGGTCGGTTCTCCTTCTACTGCGACGCGATCACCCCGGTCGGCGAGGGTCAGCTGCTGGCCCGGTTGGAGCAGACGAAGCGACTGCTGCAAGCCGAGGGGTTGTTCGAGCGGCACCACAAGAAACGGTTACCGTTCCTGCCGCGTGCGGTCGGGCTGATTACGGGCGTAGGCAGCGCCGCGGAGCGCGACGTGGTGGAGAACACCCGCCGCCGCTGGCCGGCCGTGCAAATCGCCACCCGACACGCCCTGACCCAAGGACGCGAGGCCGCCGAGCAGGTGATGCTCGCCCTCGCCGCACTGGACCGAGACCCCCAAGTCGAGGTGATCATCGTCGCCCGTGGCGGCGGATCTTTGGAGGATCTGCTCCCGTTCTCCGACGAGGGCGTGGTTCGGGCGGTCTTCGCCTGCCGGACCCCGGTGGTGAGCGCCATCGGCCACGAGAGCGACATGCCGATCCTCGATCTGGTCGCCGACCTGCGGGCGTCTACCCCGACCGACGCAGCCAAGCAGGTCGTCCCCGACGTGGCCGAGGAACTCGAGCGGGTGGAGCACGCGGTCGAGCGACTCCGGCGCAGCGTGGCGGCACTGGTCGGCCGCGAGCGCGACTGGCTGTCGCACACCCGCGAGCGATCGGTGCTGGCCGATCCGGGTGCGAGCTTCGTGCTGCGCTCGGCCGAGTTGAGCGAACTGACGGCCCGTTCCGACCGCGCCCTGCAGGGTCGACTCCGGCACGAGGCCACCTCGGTCGAGCACACGCTGGCCCGCGTGCGGGCCATGTCGCCGAAGGCAACCCTGGAGCGGGGCTACGCGATCGTGGTCGACGCCGACGGTCACGCCGTCGACTCCGCCGGCGAGGTGGAGCCCGGCCAGCCACTACTGGCGTACCTGCACGATGGACAGCTTCGGGTCGACGTCCGTGAGGTCGTGGTCCGAGAGGAAGGGATACCGCTATGAGCGAAACGACGGAGGAGACCGAGCCCGGCGGCGAACTGGCCGATCTCAGCTACGAGGCAGCCAGGGCGCAACTGATCGAGGTGGTCACCCAGCTGGAGTCCGGGGGCGTGCCGCTCGACGAGTCGCTGGCGTTGTGGGAACGCGGGGAACTCCTGGCCCGGGTCTGCCAGCGATGGCTGGACGGCGCGCAGGCGAAGATCGAGGCCGCCCGGACCGATCACACCTAGACCTTTCGGAGCGAGAGCTCTCACTGGCTTGGTCGGCGACAGGAATCGCAAGCCGTTTAGTGACAACTGACGCCACACTTGCCACGATAGTCACACCGAGTGTCCGTACGGTGGCAATAGGCCCGCGGACGGATAGCGCATTTTAACGACAGTGGAGGACGTCCATGATCCGCTTCTTGCTCTCGCTCGCCATCAGCGTCGTCTCGGCGGCGGTGGCTCTGCTGGTCGCCTCCGCAGTCATCGGCGGCGTGCGACTGGAGGCCTCGGGTTTTGTGATCGCGGTGGCGGTGTTCACCGTGGCGCAGGCGATCCTCGCGCCGTTCGTGTTCAACCTGGCCCGCAAGTACGCCTCCGCGGTGCTCGGCGGCATCGGGTTAGTGTCCACGCTGA
The DNA here is from genome assembly GCA_030452945.1 of Microlunatus sp. GTDB lineage: Bacteria > Actinomycetota > Actinomycetes > Propionibacteriales > Propionibacteriaceae > Microlunatus. The sequence continues at coordinate 18,444 of JAKDLH010000023.1, forward strand.
TCGCCCTGTTCGTGGCGACGCTGTTTCCCAACGGCCTGCGCATCGAAGGGGTGTCCAGCTGGATCCTGGCCTCGCTGGTGGTCTGGCTCATCACCGCCCTGGGCACCTGGATCCTGGGCGCGTTGATCATCAAGCGCTGGTGGGAGAAGCGAAAGGACCGCCCCGCCGCGGCCCCATCCGCCTCCTGAACCAGCGGTCGAGGAGCAAGAGCTGAATCTCGTACCGCACCACACCGCCACCGACGTGAAGCGGTCGGTGGCTCAGCCCGCGGTGAGGGTGCTGGCGAACGCCTCCAAGGCGTCGTAGGGAGCATCGCCCGCCACCACGGTGGTTACCTCCGGCGCGCTTCGCACCAATGATCTGGTCCGCTCGTCGGGACTCAAGCGACGCTGCCACGTCTGCCCGGCTACATCGCTACTGCCGTCCGGAAGCCCCTGCCGACTGGTCTCGTCCACGAATCGCTCGGGTTGGCCGTCACCCTGGTTCACCGAGATATACACGTTGTTGGGATCGAGGAATCCCAGCTGCCACAGGTTTCGTACCGAGGCCTGGTCGTTCAGGTAGGGCTCACCCCTGGGTATCCAGGCGACTTTCGTCGGTCGCCAACTGTCGGGCAGACCCTCCGGCGCGAGCACCGGATATGGGGCCTCCTGACGGGCCTCGGCCAGCGTCGGCCGCCAGTTGACCTCCTCGACCGGATAGTCCCCCAGGTTCCGGCTGAAGAACAACGTGAGGAGGACCACCGGGATGAGGATCACGAGCAGGGAGCGGATCATGTCGCCGGTGGTCGCCGGTTTCTTGGGGCGCGCCACCCGGCCATTGTTCCTCGCCCACCCAGCCGCCCAATTCATGTCGCTCGGGTTTGAGGTTGCTGCTCTATCCGCAGACCGAGCGACAACGTCAAAGCCGAGCGACTTCGTCCGAACGTCACTAGCGCAGACTGGAGAGCTCACCGGCACATCAAGCGCGTGGATGAAGCCAGTCGCTGGGCCAGCGGCAAAGCGGACAGTGCGGTCGGCCCAGATTCCGGCCGACTATGAATCTCCACACTTGAACAAAGGCCGCGGCGGGCTTGGCCAGCCACGTGAGTCGCATGGCCAGGCCCATGTCCGCCATCCGAGCGGTCCTCAGATTTGTCAACCGGCTGGGTGTGCAGCCGATCACATCCGCCAGCTCAGCCCATGTGAGGCTATGGTCTCGCGCTGCTCATTGAGCGCGGCGTGAAGCTGAGTCAGGTCCCACCGGAGTCGCCGGGCTGGCCCCGGCCGCGGCAGCCGGACCTCGCCCACGTCGACGGCTGGGCCAGTAAGGTACGCCTCCGGCGCCTGGTCAAGCCAGCGGAGGATGAACAACGCGTACTGACACGAGGTTTCCCCGCGTGTCCCCAACCTCGAGACTGCCCCACCGCAGAGTGGGTGGTCCATCCGCTGTGGATTGAGTTCGGACGATAACTGCACAGCTCATCAGCGAACTCGTACCAGCCCAGTCCTCGCTGGCGACGCTCCGTGTCGAAGGCGGAGAAGAACGCCGCAAAGTCGCCCGATCAACTGTCGTCGCTGCCGTCCTCGAGGTAGACCAGGCCGTTGCCGTCGGGGTCAGCGAAGAAGAACATCGGCGGTACGCCGTCCATGTGCACAACGTGGTCATTGTGCACCGTTGTGCCGGCTGCCCGCACACGGTCATAAGCGAGCTGAGCGTCTGAGGTTCCCAGGCGCACGGCGACCGGGATCTCACCCTCAGGAGGCAGCAGCACCAAGCCCACCTCGGACCCGGGCGGCACCACCTCCACCAGCCGGGCCCCCGGCCAGGCCTCGAAATCGGCCCGCACCTGACAGCCCAGCACCTCGGTGTAGAACTTCAGGGCCGCATCCTGGTCCGCAACCGGGATGGACACACTTAACACCCTCGTCGTCATCGCCATACCTGATCGGACCTCGACCGCCTCCGATACTCATCGGGTCACCGCGGAACCGGACGCGGCTCACCCGCTACTCGCCGAAGGCATCCGGGCGGCGAGCGTTGAACAGTTTCGCTGGAGACTTCGCGGCTCGTGGAACGTCGTTCACCACCCTGTCGGGGCAAGACTCGCGCCTGCGGCTGCCCTTTGACGATCGCGGCACGATGGATGAGTGCAGGACCTGACGACGCTGGCTCGCTCCTGCGGCCGCCACGGCGAGGTGGTGCTGCGACGCCGCGGCACCGGCGACGACGCGGTGGACGAGCTGATCGTCAACGGCGCTTTCGCCATGGACAGCGTCGAGACTGGATCGGAGCGGGCGCTGGCGGCCTTCGCCGCCCCCGGTTCGCGGGTGCTGGTCGGCGGTCTGGGTCTGGGCTTCACCGTGGCCGAGCTCTTGGACGGCCACGTCGCCTCGATCGACCTGGTCGAGCTCGAGGGCGCGCTGGTCACCTGGGCGTACGAGGCCAAGACGCCGCGACTGGGTCGGGTCGCCGCTGACCCGCGCGTTCGCCTCTGGGTCGACGATATCCGTACGGTGCTGGCCGCGACCGGCGTCGAACCGCAGCCCCCGTGGGACGCGATCCTGCTCGACGTCGACAACGGACCGGACTTCTTGATCCACGCCGAGAACGCCGATCTCTACCGTCTGCCGACCCTGGAGCAGGCGTACGCGCAGTTGTGCCCTGGTGGCGTGCTCGCCATCTGGTGCCAAGGACCGCACGCCGGGCTCTGGTCGGCCGTGCGGGCGCTTACCTCGGCCTCCCGGGAGGACCGTCGCCGCGCGGTCCGGGGCCGGCATCGGATCGACTACGTGATCTACAGCGCGCGAGCACCCGATCGCGGTAGGCAACAATGACCGACATGGCCGACGACGACTTCCGGATCGAACACGACACCATGGGCGAGGTACGCGTCCCCGCCGCCGCCCTCTATCAGGCCCAGACCCAACGGGCGGTGGAGAACTTCCCGATCTCGGGAGTCCCCATCGACCCGGACCTGATCCGTGCTCTCGGGCTGATCAAGGGCGCCGCGGCCAGCACCAACGCCGCACTCGGCGTCCTGCCGGAGTCCAGCGCCGAGGCCATCATCGCCGCCGCCGGCGCCGTCGCCGCCAACCAGCACGACGACGAGTTCCCGATCGACGTCTTCCAGACCGGCTCCGGCACGTCCTCGAACATGAACACCAACGAGGTGATCGCCTCACTGGCCACCTCGATCGCGGGCGAAGACATCCATCCCAACGACCACGTCAACGCCTCCCAGTCCAGCAACGACGTCTTCCCCAGCGCCATCCACATTGCGGCAACCGACAGCCTGACCAACACGTTGATCCCGGCGCTGGACCACCTGGCCGAAGCGCTGGAGGCGAAGTCGACCGAGTTCGCCGAGGTGGTCAAGAGCGGCCGTACCCACTTGATGGACGCCACCCCGGTCACCCTCGGGCAGGAGTTCGGCGGCTTCGCGGCGCAGATCCGGTACGGGATCGAGCGGGTCCAGGCCACCCTTCCCCGCGTCGCCGAGTTGCCGCTGGGCGGAACCGCTGTCGGCACCGGCATCAACACCCCCGCCGGGTTCGCCGCCGCCGTCATCGGCACGATCTCCGAGCAGACCGGACTGCCCCTGACCGAGGCCCGCAATCACTTCGAAGCCCAAGGCGCCCGGGACGGACTGGTCGAGGCCTCCGGTGCGTTAAGGACCATCGCCGTCAGCCTGAACAAGATTGCCAACGATCTGCGCTGGATGGGCTCCGGTCCACGCGCCGGTCTCGGCGAGATCGCGCTGCCGGACCTGCAACCCGGGTCTTCGATCATGCCCGGCAAGGTGAATCCGGTGCTGGCCGAAGCCACCCACATGGTGGCGGCCCAGGTGATCGGCAATGACGCCGCCGTGGCATTCGCCGGCGCGGCCGGCAACTTCGAGTTGAACGTGATGCTGCCGGTGATGGCCCGCAACCTGCTGGAGTCGATCAGACTGATCGCCAACGTGTCCCGGCTGCTGGCCGATCGGTGTGTGGCCGGCGTCGTGGCCAACGTGGACCACTGCCGGCACCTGGCCGAGTCCTCGCCGTCGATCGTGACCCCACTGAACCGCTACCTCGGCTACGAGAACGCGGCAGCAGTGGCGAAGAAGGCGTTGAAGGAGAACAAGACGATCCGTCAGGTGGTGATCGACTCCGGGTTCGTCACCGACGGCAAGCTCACCGAGGAGCAGTTGGACACGGCCCTCGACGTTTTGTCCATGACGAGGGGCCCCTCGAC
>JAKDLH010000257.1 GCA_030452945.1 Microlunatus sp.
GTCCAGCGGTCGCCGAGGGTTTCTTCGGGCTGTGCTTCTCCGTCTTGGGCTGGGTGGTCGAACGGGGCGAGTTCACCGCCGCCGACGGCTCGGCGGAAGGGCCGACAAGGTCGAAGGACAACACGACGACGCGGGTCGCGTCGTCACTGAGCAGGCGGCCGGTCAGCAGCCGGATCGAGTGCCGGGAGCCGGCGGTCCAGGACTTGTCGTCCGGCACCGACAACGAGATCGCGAAGGTCCCGTCGGTCGACGCGCGGACAGCGGCCAGCACCGACGAGTCGGAGACCGGTTCTCCGGTCTCCGGATTGGTCACCGGCGCGGACCGCTCCACCTCGCCGTCGTCGAGCTTCACCGCAATCACCGATCCGCCACCGGCCGGCATCGTCCAGTTCTTCCCGTTGACTTCGATCTTCCCGCCGACCAACACTCGATCTGGCGCCGTGGCCGTGGCTCCGTCGCTGATCCGCTGGGTCTCCGACCAGGCGACTGTCCCGCCGTTCAGCCCAGGGGTCAGCGGACCGACCATCGTCAGCAGCGCCGCCCCGACCGCGAGCACCGCAACGCGACGCGCGACAGCGTCGGTTCCGCGGCGAGGCATCGGCGGACTCCTGGACTAGGAGGCCCGCCGAGCGGTTCGCCAATGCTGGCGCAAGCCCGGCGAGCCTGGTGTCGGGTCGACTTCGGCAGATGAGGCCCATCACCGCTGTAGCACTCGTGGACGGTCCCGTCGGAGACTGTAGTGCTTTCTGTCCGGCTCCATCGCCCGTTTCGCCAACATCGGAGTTGTTTCGGCGTACGGATGACGCAACAGTTTCGAGGGACCGTTCTTCGCCGGGCGACCCGCCTCGACGGCGCCCTCTTGGCTGACTCCGATCGCGCTCTGCCCGACGGTATGGGGGTCTACCCTCTGGGACAGAGTCAACGTCCAACCACAGGAGCCCACCACCATGACCATCTCGGACGTGCAACGAGCCGGTTCCGAAGGCGAGTCCGCGCCGGGACCGCCCAGTTCTTCGCACGTCGGCCGCCATCACATCGGCGCCGTGACAGCGCAGACCGAGTTATCACCTCAGACCCTGCGCCATTGGGACGAGGTCGGATTGGTGCGACCGTCCGGCCGCAGCGAGGGTGGCTTCCGGCTCTACAGCGACGACGACATCCAGCGCCTGCTGGTGATCCGGCGGATGAAGCCGTTGGAGTTCAGCCTGGAGGAGATGGGACGCCTGTTGGACAGTCTGGACCTGTTGTCCCGCGACGGTGGCGATCCGGATCATCGGCGGACGGCGGCAGAGTTCGTCGTCGAGTGCCACCAGCGCGCGGAAGAGAGTATCGCTCGCCTTCGGAAGCGACTCGCCTACGCCTCAGAGCTGACCGACGTACTCGCCCGAGAGGCACGCCGCGTGTTGGTCAAGACCGACCCCACCTCCTCCTGAACCGGTTCGCCGCGGTCCCCTCTCCATGCTCGTCACTGAGTCGTCGCACAGTTCTCGCGGTTCGCGCACCCTGACCCAACTCTCTGGTTACAGTAGAGTTCGTTCGAGCACGAGGGCACCGGCCGCCTGAGGTCGTTCTTATCTTATTCAACGGTTTCGGAGGAACCAGATGGCCACGCTGCCCTACTCAACGGTTTCGGGGGGAACCAGATGGTCACGCTGCGCCAGAGTTACGACCCGCGCCACAACAACTTCGATCTGATCCGGCTGGTCCTGGCCACGCTGGTCGCGGTCTCGCACGGGATCGTGATGCACACGGGCACCCAGCCGCAGTGGGGAGAGTCCACGCTTGGCGACTTTGCGGTCGACGGGTTCTTCGTGCTGAGCGGGTTCCTGGTGGTGAGCAGCTATCTGCGTCTGAAGAGCTTTTTCCGCTACAGCTGGCATCGCTTGCTGCGGATCATGCCCGCGTTCTGGGTCTGCCTGTTGGTCGTCGGCTTCGTGGCCGCCCCGGCAGCGGCGTTTCTCCAGGGACTACCCATCAGCACACCCTTCACGGCCTCGCCGACTGTTTTCCACTTCCTGGCGGCCAACGCAGGTCTGCTGATCAACGAGTACGGAATCGGTGGTCTGTTAGCCGACAACCCGACCCCGTTCGTCTTCATCGGGTCACTGTGGACCCTCGTCCTGGAAGCGATGTGCTACATCGCTCTGGCTGGGCTCGGGCTGATCGGGGTACTGCGGAACCGGTGGCTGGTCCTGGGTCTAACGGTTGTGCTGTGGGCACTGGTCACCGCCCAGTCCTTGGGGACTGCCGTTCCACTGGGCGACAACGTCCTGCGGATGTTGCTGATGTTCTTCCTCGGCGCGTCCGCCTACCTGTTCGCGGACTTGGTGCCGGCACACTGGTCGGTGCTGGTCGGTGCTGTCGCGCTTTTCCTGGCTAGCGCGGTCGCTCTGGAGAACTATCGAATCGCTGGAGCCGCTGCGTTCGCGTACATGCTTCTCTGGCTGGCCGCTCGATTGCCCTTCAAGTGGCGACTGCGAATGGATCTGTCCTACGGCGTGTTCATCTACCACTGGCCACTGCAGCAGTTGATGGTGCTCACCGCCGCCTTCGCCCTGCCGACCTGGGCCTTCGTCGTGGCCAGTCTGGCTCTCAGCACCTTGCCAGCCCTGGCTTCCTGGAACCTGATTGAGCGGCCGGCATTGGCTCAGAAGAACTGGACCCCACCGTGGCTATCGGGTAGTCGTCCGCGTGTCGGAGAACGCGTCTCAGCGCGCGATCGCGCAACAGCCGTGATCGGGCGGTAGCGGGGGCGCGAGGCTACCTAACCGCCGGACAGCAACCTTTGACGAAAGTACGATTAGTACCCGTGACGACGAATGACATGACCTCTCCTGACCGCTGGATCATCGTGGCCGACTCCCCGTTCATCCCTACCTATGGTGGTGGCGAAAAAGAACATCTCGGCTTCGTGCAGGCGGCAGTCAGCGCCGGTCTGGTGGCGGCCCTGGTGGTGCCGACCGACACCGACCCGACCGCGGTAGGTCGCGTTGACGACATGGACGCAATCAGGTCACTCGTCGCACCGGCACCGGTCTTCGAGGTCCCCCGGGCGCGCTCGCTGCTCCGCGGCCTGAACCTCAGGCTGCCGTACGTGGTCGCGTCCCGGCCGATCCACGACGACCTGCTCGAGAGCGTGTCCGTGGCGGCACCGGACGCCGACGCCGTCGTCGTCTTTTCGTACAAGTCGCACGAGATCGGTCGCGTGCTGGCCCAAGGACTCGGTCTACCGGCAGTCCTGCGGCATCACAACCTGGAGGGCATCTACCATCGCTCGCTCGCCGCGGCGGCGACCTTCCCCCGGTCCTGGGCCGTACGGGTGGAAGCCGAGCGGATCGCAGCTGACGAGAAGCGCCTCGAACGCTCGAGCTGGCTCACCGGCATCGCCGACATCTCCGCCTCCGACACCGAGCTGAGACGTCGTCGCTCGACAGTGCCGGTGGCGTACGTGCCGCCGTTCGCGTTGGGCAGCCTGGACGTCGACCCGGCAGCCGCCTGGCGACCGTCCGACAGCCGTACGGTGGTGTTCCTCGGCGCTCTCGACATCAGTACGAACCACGACGCCATCGCCTGGTTCGCCCGCCGAGTCTGGCCCAGCGTGCGCCGCGCCGTTCCGGAGGCCCGCTGGTCGGTGGTCGGACGACGCCCGACCCAGGCCGTCCGAGACCTGGTCGAGGCGACACCGGGCGCCGAATTGCATGCCGACGTACCCGATCCGTCGATCCAGCTACGGGCAGCTGCGGTCGCCGTCAATCCGGCCGTCTCCGGTTCGGGGGTCAACATCAAACTCGTGGAGTATCTGGCCACCGGCATCCCCGTAGTCAGTTCGACCCGGGGCATGGCCGGGCTCCTCTTGGAGCATGGGCGTGACCTGCTCGTCGTTGACGAACCCGACCGATTCGCTTCTTCCGTGGTCTCGCTGCTCGCCGATCACGATGCCGCCCATTCAATCGGTGCACGCGGGCGAACTGCGGCCCTGGACCTGATGAACACCGACACGAGTCTGAACACGCTATCGAAGCTCCTCTCCCGGCCCACCGCCGCCGGGCCACAACCGCAGCTGGACGATCTCGAGGTCGTGCTCGTCTCCTACCGAAGCCGCCATCACGTCGAGACCCTGCTCGGCAGTTGGCCGGAAAAGCTGCCGGTCGTTGTCGTCGACAACTCCGCCAACGCCGACGGAATCGCCACGCTCGCTGAGGGGCTACCCAACCTGCGTTACGTCTCCGGCGGCGGACAGGGGTTCGCCCGTGCTGCCAACCTCGGAGCGTTCAGCAGCCAGAAGCCGTACGTCGTGTTCGTCAACCCTGACTCTCGACCGACCGCTGATCACCTGCTGAGCCTGGTGCGCGGGCTTGACACCGACCGTCAGGCGGTCTCTCATGCCGCCACGGTGACCGGAGCCGACGGTCAGGTCGAGATCGGTGTCGGCGGCTGGGAACCTTCGGTGCCTCGGTTGGCCGTCAACGCCGCCGGTTTGCACAAGATCCTCCCTCGTGCCGGACTTTTCGCCGAGCCTCGCCTCGGGGAGCTTGTCGAGCTGGATTGGACCACGGGCGCATGCATGGCGGTGCGAACTGAGCCGTTCCGCGAGCTAAGTGGCTTCGACGAGTCCTTCTTCGTCTACGCCGAAGACATGGCCTTCGGTCGCCAAGCTCGTTCGGCCGGCTGGCACTGCCGACTGCGGGAAGACGTCGTCGTGCCGCACGGAGCAGGCAGTTCCGGAGCGCCGTCAGCAGAGATGCTGCGTTTGCGCGGTGCATCTTTCGCGGGGTATCTGCGGCGGTATCATCCAGGCCTCCGCGGCGGCGTCATGCGCCTCCTGTTCGCCACTGGAACGACAGGACGGATGCTGGCCCAGACCCTCACCGGGCACAAGGAGGCGGCTGCCCGCTCACGATCCCTGCTGGTCGGCACAGTGACGCAACGGGCCTTCGTTGGAGGTCACGAGGTGGCCCGGACCCGTTTTGACGAGACAGCCGAGCGAGCCCGCTGACGACCCGAAGCTGAGTCTGCCTCTCGGCTCGTGCCCTCCCGCCGTGAGGCGACCCCCGTCGACTGTGCGACGGGGGTCGCCCTGG
>JAKDLH010000258.1 GCA_030452945.1 Microlunatus sp.
CGGTCGCAGGCGCCCGTCGCCGAGCGGATGGCCTGACCTTCGACCCGACCAGCCCCCAGCAGACCACGGCCGCGTACGGCAGCAGGCCGCCCGTCCAGCGCAACATGACCAGCACCGTGCCGAGCGCGCCGGCGAGCGTGGCAATCTGAGCGGTGATGCCGACAGCGCCGGTGATCGGGGCGCCCGAGCCGGCGAACGCAGTAGTGAGGTTCAGCCACATGGCCACCGTGATCCAGCCGGCGTAGAGGCCGAGCGTCCACCACAGCAGGAATCTGCCGATGGCCGGCCATCGCGCGATCGAGCCGCGTTCGGCCAAGGCGATCCGCAGCGCCCACACCAGCGCCACGAACATGATCACGATGACGACCAAGGTCGACCAGATCGGCTCCAGCTCCGCGGCGAGCAGCCAGACGCTGAAGCCGGCGAAGACGACCAACAATGGCACCGCCAGCCGATCGATCACCGCGCTGTCGTGGCGGCGCCGATGCCGCACCGCCCAGATCGCGTATCCCAGACTGAGCACCATGATCAGACTCCAGACCGAGAACGTGTAGCCGGCCGGAGTGAGCGGCGGCTCACCACCCCGGTTGGCGGTGGTGAACGATCCGCCGAGCAGCGTGCTGAATATCGTGGAGACCGGCTGGCCGACGGCCAAGATCAGCATCACCACCAGTGGGGCGGTGCTGGTGCGGTTGGTGACAGTGGTGCTCATGAATACTCCTCGGCGACAGCATGCTGATCGGTGTCATCGGTGATGTGGGGTCCCTGCTCGGTCGACGGCCGGACGGCGTAAACCATCCACGACCGGCCCTCTCGACGCGCCTTGCGTAACAGGAAGAACCACGCCAGTCGGTTCTTGGAGGTGATCACCCGACGAGCGTTCTCGGCCTCGGCGCCGGTGATCTCCTGCGCCTCACCGGACAGCTCCGGTCCGGTGACGTGGCCCCGAAGGGTGCTCGCCGACACCGAGACCCTCGGGGTGTGCCGCAGCCGCTTGACCTTCCCGCTCGCCGGATCGGTCATCAGATAGAGCTCTGGCCCATCGATCCCGTATCCCACCGGAGTAGGGACGGCGCGGCCGTCGCGACGATAGGTGGTCAGCATCACCGCTCGTGCGCCCCGGACCGGCGCCCAGGGATCCTCCCCGGGTGGCGTTCTCATCAACTGTCAAATCTCCGTATGTTTCGATGACTTAATCATTTGGCTCTACTATAGACGGTGTGGAGCAGCCGACAACCAACAGCCGCTGGCGGGTCGAGCCGGAGACCCAGGCACTCCGGCGGCTCCAGACCGCGATGACCGATGCCCAGTCGGGCCTGTCGCGACGCCTCGAAATCGGACTGACCGACATGGCGGCGATGACCCACCTCGCCGGAGCCGGGCGTCCGGTGGGCCCGACCTGGCTGAGTGCGCGCCTCGGCCTGACCCCCGCTGCCGCGACCGAGCTCGTTGACCGGTTGGAACGGGCCGGGCACCTGGCCCGAGAGCGGGACCAGACGGATCGCCGGCGGGTCAACCTGATCCCCACCGAGGCCTCGATCGACCGCGTCGGCGCCGAGTTGCGACCGTTGCTGACCGCCCTCGACTCCACCGCGACGAGTTTCAGCGACGAGGAGCGACACGCCATTCGTCGGTTCCTGACCGAGGTCTCCGCGATCTACACCGATTTCGCGGCGGATCCAGAAGAAGCGGCGGGTCCAGAAGGCGATGTCGGTCCACCGAAGGAGAGTTGGTGACGTGCGGGTCCTGATCACGGGTGCGAACCGGGGTATCGGGTTCGCCATCACGGGTGGGCTGCTGGCCCGCGGTCATCAAGTCGTGCTCACCGCACGCGAGGAGAATCGGGGCCGTCAGGCCCGGAGCCGACTAAGCGACGAGCACCCAGACGCACGGACCCAGCTGGGTCTGCTCGATGTCTCGCGTCCAGGCCACCCGGTTCTGGGCGCTGGCGCAGCGACTGTGGTGAGGCGGCGATCTACACCTTCGAATACAAACCGGTGGCGATCGTGTCCGTGCTCATCTGGGGCGAGCGGGCGCTGACCGGCACAACCCGCCGTCCTCGGCCGCCGCCGATCGGCCGACCAGGCGTCGGTCTCGGTCCGAATCCGCCGGCTGGCCACCGTGAGGCGTGTCCCATCGGTCGGGCCCCTAGGCTAGACCGATCGGGACCTCTGGCCCTGCTCTGCGGTGTTCGCCGGAACCGAGACTGGTCTGAGCACTCGACCACCGACGGCCTCCTGGGGCCCAAGGGCAGAGGCAACGTCGATTCAGCGAGGAGCCACCCATGTCCACCGAAGCCTCTTCCGGGCACACCGAAGTTCTTCGTCACGCCGCGACGCGGGCTGGCTTGGCCCCGTCAGTCCACAACACCCAGCCCTGGCGCTTCCGGATCGGGCGGGACACCATGGAGCTCCGCGCCGACCCCGATCGCCGGCTCCGGGTGCTGGATCCCACCGGGCGTCAGCTGATGATCAGCCTGGGCTGCGCCTTGTTCAACGCCCGGGTCGCGCTGGCCAGCAGTAGGGTCGGCGTCGCCGTTCATCGCCTACCCGATACGCAGGACGAGAAGCTGATCGCTCGGATCGAACTGACTGGTCGGCCCGCCCCCTGGACACCACTGGTGCGGCTGGAGCCAGCGATCGACCGACGGTTCAGCAACCGGCGCGACTTCTTCGAGAAGGAGGTGCCGGAGGAGATTCTGTACGAACTGACCAGTGCCGCGACCGCCGAGCACGCGATCCTGCACCTGGTCGAATCCGAGGAGCATCGGCAAGAGTGCGCCCGACTGCTGTGGGAGGCCGAAGCCGAGCAGACCGACGACCCCGACTACCGAGCCGAGCTGCACGAGTGGATCACCAGCACCGGTACCAGGCAGGACGGCGTCTCCACCCGCTCCTTCCCGATGGCCGGCCCCGCCCGCGGCGAGATCCCGATCCGCGACTTCAGTGCGGGCGTGACCGGGTTGATGCCCGCGGTCGGCGACTCGGATCGTCACCAGTGCCTGATGATCTTGGGCAGCAAGGAGGACTCGCTGGCCTCCTGGTTGCACGCCGGTGAGGCCCTGGAACGACTGTGGCTGGAAGCCACTCGACTCGACTACGTGGCCAGCTTGTTCACTCAGGTCATCGAGGTGCCCGAACTGCGCGCGGAGTTGCGCAACCGGCTCGAGCTGGACTTTCAGCCCGTACTGATGCTCCGGGTGGGCCAGGCAGCACCCAACGTGGCCACCAACCGCCGCGACCCCAACCAACTGATCGAGGAGATGTGAACATGCCAGAGTCCAAGCCCGAGTTCAGGTGGGTGTACGCCTACGACGAGCTCGACGAGGTCGACCGGTTGGTTGACGGTGACTGGGACGCGGTACGAGGTCTACTTGGCGGCAAAGGGGCCAACTTGGCCGAAATGACCCGGCTGGGCATCCCGGTGCCACCCGGGTTCACGGTCACGACCAAGGCTTGTCTTCGCTACCTGGCCAACGACAACACCCTGCCAGAAGAGGCCTGGCAACAAACCCTGGACGCCCTGAGCGCCATGGAGACCCAAGTCGGGAAGAGATTCGGTGAGCCGACCAGCCCGCTGCTGATCTCTTGCCGGTCGGGCTCCAAGTTCTCGATGCCCGGCATGATGGACACCGTCCTCAACATCGGCCTGAACGACGACACCGCGAAGGGCCTGATCGCTCTGACCGGGGACGAGCACTTCGTCTACGACTCCTACCGCCGGCTGATCCAGATGTTCGGCGCCGTCGTGCTCGGACTTCGTGACGAGCTGTTCGAGAACGTGCTGGCCAACGCCCGTGAGATGCGAGGCGTGGCCAGTGACACCGACCTGTCGGCCGAGGACCTACGCCGGATCGTCACTCAGTTCCGGGACATCGCGAGTCAGTTCCCGACCGACCCGTACGACCAGCTGCGGATGGCGACCGAAGCTGTGTTCGGCTCCTGGAACGGCAAGCGCGCGGTCGACTACCGCAATGCCGCCGGGATCGCGCATGATCTGGGCACCGCGGTCAACGTGCAGGCCATGGTCTTCGGGAACCTGGGCGAAACGTCGGCCACCGGCGTGGCCATGACGCGAAGTGGCGCGACCGGCAAGCCGGGGCTGGAGGGCGACTTCCTGATCAACGCTCAGGGCGAGGACGTCGTCTCCGGTACCAGGCACACCGATCCGATCGAGACCCTGGCCGAGGTGATGCCGGACGACTACGCCGAACTCCAGCGCATCGCGGCCACCTTGGAGGCTCGCTACCACGACATGCAGGACATCGAGTTCACCATCGAGGACGGCAAGCTCTGGCTGCTGCAGACGCGGGACGGCAAGCGGACCGCGGCCGCCGCCGTGCGGATCGCGGTCGACCTCGCCGCCGAAGGCCTGATCAGCAAGCAGGTCGCCATCGGACGAGTGACCCCGAACCAGATCGACTTCTTCCTGCACCCCCAGCTCGATCCGCAGGCCCGCAAGCGTGCCGACGCAGAGAACCGGCTGGTCGGCACGGGCCTGAACGTGTCACCGGGGGCCGCGGTGGGCACCGCCGCCTTCGACCCCGACACCGCTCAACGGTTGCACGAGGACGGTCGCAAGGTGATCTTGGTCCGGCCCGAGACCAAACCCGACGACGTGCACGGCATGCTCGCCGCCGAGGGGATTCTGACCACGCGCGGCGGCCGGACGAGCCATGCCGCCCTCGTCGCCCGACAGTTCGGCAAACCGGCGGTCGTCGGGGTCAGCGCCTTGGAGATCGACCTGCTGGAACGCCGCGCCACCGTGGGTGACCTGGTGATCAATGAGGGGGACTGGCTATCGCTGGACGGCGGGACCGGACAGGTCTTCCTCGGCCAGATCGACACGTTCGTCCCCGACGTCAGCGACAGCTGGCTGGCGACGCTGCTGTCCTGGGCGGACGAGTATCGCCGGCTCGGCGTGCGCGCCAACGCCGACTATCCCGCCGACGCGCGGCGCGCCCGGTCCAACGGGGCCGAGGGCATCGGACTGTGCCGGACCGAGCACATGTTCTTCGCCACCGACCGGCTGCCGATCATGCAGCGGATGATCATGAGCAAGACGGTCGCCGAACGCA
>JAKDLH010000259.1 GCA_030452945.1 Microlunatus sp.
GATCTCGCATCCGCGGGCTTACTGTCCCAGCCGGGGTCTCACCGTCGCCAGGCGTGACAGTCAGCTCTGGCCGTTGAACAGACTGGTCACGGATCCGTCCTCGAACACTTCGTGGATCGCCCGGGCGATCAGCGGAGCGATCGACAGCACGGTCAGCTTGTCCAACCTTCGCTCGGGCGGCAGCGGCAACGTGTTGGTCACGATGACCTCCTCGAACGCCGACGCTTGGAGCCGCTCGATCGCGGGTCCCGACAGCACCGGATGCGTGGCGGCCGCGATCACCTTGGCCGCACCTCGCGACATCAACGCCTCCGCCGCCTGGCAGATGGTGCCGGCCGTGTCGATCATGTCGTCCACCAGCAGGCAGACCTTGCCCTCCACCTCGCCGACCACCTCGTGCACGGCGCTGCTGTTGGCCACGTCCGGGTCACGTCGCTTGTGGATGATGGCCAGCGCGCTGCCGAGGCGATCGGTCCACATGTCGGCCACCCGGACCCGGCCCGCGTCGGGAGAGACCACGGTCATGGTCGCGGTGTCGTACTTCGCGGTCACGTAGTCGGCCAGCACCGGCATCGCCCACAGGTGGTCGACCGGACCGTCGAAGAACCCCTGAATCTGCGCGGCGTGCAGGTCTACCGACATCAGGCGGTCGGCACCCGCGGTCTTGAACAGATCGGCGATCAGCCGGGCCGAGATCGGCTCCCGACCACGGTGCTTCTTGTCCTGCCGGGCGTACGGATAGAACGGCGCGACCACCGTGATCCGCTTGACCGAGGCCCGCTTCAGCGCGTCCACCATGATCAACTGCTCCATCACCCACTCGTTCACCGGGGCCGTATGGCTCTGGATGACGAAGGCGTCGGAACCGCGGACCGACTCTTCGAAGCGGACGTAGATCTCGGAGTTGGCGTAGTTCAGCGCCCGGGTCGGCACCAGATCCACCCCCATCAAGGAGGACACTTCGTCGGCCAGCTCAGGGTAGGCCCGGCCCGAGAAGAGCATCAGGTGCTTCTCGTTGGGCTTCTTGACCCCACTCACGGGTGCTCCTTCGGCGAACGTTCGCTCCGCTGTGGTCGTCATCAGCGTTCCGATCCCTCCGTGGACGAGTTCTCTTGGGTCCCGGCTGCCTGGGCGTCCAGCGCCTGCTGCGCCGCAGTCGCGATCTTGGTACCAGCACGCTTGCGCAGCACCCAACCACCGATATTGCGCTGCTGACCCCGGGCCACACCGAGATCGCCCGGACCGACGTCGCCGGTGATCGTCGATCCGGCGGCCACGAACGCCCCGTCACCCAGCCGTACGGGTGCGGCGAGGACCGAGTTGCTGCCGACGAAGACGCAGTCGCCGACCACCGTGGTGGACTTGGTGGCTCCGTCGTAGTTGGCGAAAATCACCCCGGCACCGATGTTGGCGCTCCGGCCGATCTCGGCGTCGCCGACGTAGGTCTGGTGGGGCACCTTGGCGCCGTCGGCAATCCGGGCGTTCTTGGTCTCCACGAAGGTGCCGATCTTGCCGCCGGCCCCGAGCCTGGTGCCGGGCCGAAGATAGGCGTACGGACCGACCGAGGCGCCGGTCCCGATCACACTCAGCGAGCCGTGCGACCGGATGACGGTGGCGTCGGCTCCCACCTCGACGTCGACGAGGGTGACCTCCGGACCGATCGTCGCCCCGGTGGCCACCGAGGTGGCACCTTCCAGTGAGGTTCCCGGGAGCAGGGTCACGTCGGGGGCGAGATCGACGGAGGCATGGACCCAGGTGGTGGCCGGGTCGAGGATGGTCACCCCAGCCTGCATCCAGCGGCGCAGCACCCGCCGGTTCATCTCGGCGTTCATCGCCGCGAGCTGGATCCGGTCGTTGATCCCTTCCGTTTGCCAACTGTCGGCGATGACGTGGCCCGCCACGAGGCGACCAGACGTCCGGGCAATGGATAACACGTCGGTCAGATACAGCTCGCCTTGAGCGTTGTCGGTGCCGAGCTGATCGAGTCCCGCGCTCAACACGGCACTATCGAAGACGTAGATGCCCGAGTTGATTTCGGTGATCGCCCGGATCTCCTCGTCGGCGTCGCGGTGTTCAACGATGTGGGTGAGGAATCCGTCGGCGTCACGAACCACTCGGCCGTAACCGGTCGGATCGGCCACGACCGCGGTCAGCACGGTGACCGCGGCTCGCTGGGCGCGATGATCGGCCAGCAGTGCGGCCAACGTCTCGCTGGTCAGCATCGGCACGTCACCGTAGGTGACCACGATCTCCGACGGCAGCCGCTCCAGGTCCGCAAGCGCGGCGAGTCCACACTGCACGGCGTGCCCGGTACCCAGCTGTTGGTCCTGCACCGCGGTCCGTACGTGCGGCGCGATCTCGGCCAAGTGCGCCTGGACCTGGTCGCGCTGGTGGCCGACCACGACGACGATGTGCTGGGGCTGAATCTCGGTGGCGGCGGCGAGCGCATAGCTGAGCATCGAGTGCCCGCCTATCTCGTGCAGCAGCTTCGATCTCGCCGACTTCATCCGGGTGCCGCCACCCGCCGCGAGCACCACCACCGCGGGCGGAGCGGCGTTTGCCTTGTTCGGGTCGGCGAGTTCGTCATCCTCGACTGGCTGACCAGACAACAACCCTCCTCGGGTGGGCCTCCTCAGGCGGTGGGAACCTCTCCGCTGGCCTAGGGTACCGGGACCGAAACACGTCGGTGGCCGGGGCGGATCGCGTCAGCGCCCGGAATATCCGCACAGGCGTGGTGGTCAGCTCCCCGGGTAGGAGTCGAACCTACGTCGCTAGTCCTGATTCAAAGTCAGGCGGGCCCTGCCGACAGACCAACCGGGGAATGCACCGACCCGCGGGCGCGGGTCTTGGCGGTGACCAGCCTACGCAGCCCTGGTTCGGCCTAGCCTCAAGCCATCGAGCGGGAAGCCGACGGCATCCAGTGGTACCCGCTTCTCCCGTGGCCCCTGGGTCTTCTCCCATGGCGCCTGGGTCGATGACATCGACCGTCCAGCGTAGTCAGCCCGGTGCCCAGATCGAGGAAACCCTGCCGGACATGTACGGTGCGCCTTTGCGTTGCGTACCACCGAGGGCAGGACCGAATGAGTCAGATCGTGTCTTCCACCCAATTCGTGCTCGCCCTCGCCAGTCGTACGTCGGCGATCGCGGTCGCGTTGATGTTCGCCGTCAACGGCATGCTGATCGGTGGCTACGGCGGCAGTCTCCCGTCGCTGCGCGAGCGGCTCGATCTCAGTTCCACCCAGATCGCGGTCATGCTCTTCTGCGGCGGCGTAGCCGGGATTGCCTCGATGCAGATCGGCGGTCGGCTGGCCGATTCCGTCGGAGCGCGCCGCGTGGTGCTGGCGGGGCTGCCGATTCTCATCGCCGCGGCCCTGACCCTGGCCGTGGCCTGGTCCTATCCCGTGGCGGTTCTCGGCGGCGTCCTGGTGGGCCTGGGGAACGGCGCCATGGACGTCGCCATGAACGCGCTCGGCGTCCAGGTCGAAGCCGCCCGCCGCACGGCGATCATGAGTCGCTTCCACGCCTTCTTCTCCGTCGGCAACTTCGTCGGGGCCGGCGCGGTGCTCGTCATGGCGCTCGCCCTCGGCATCACCGGGGCCGGGATCGTGCTCCCATTGATGATCACGTTGTCGGTGGTGGCCAGCGTGGTGTGGGCCATCCTGTGGCGAATCGCGCCGGAGGCGGCGGTCGTCAACCATTCGGTCGACGGGGTGAAGACGAAGATCCCGCGGACGGCTTGGGTGCTGGGCGCGATGGCCCTGGCCTTCGGTCTGTCCGAAGGCACTGCCGTCGACTGGTCCTCGTTGCACGTCACCGACGTCGCCTTGGTCGACTCGACCGTCGGCGCTTTCGGGTTGATCGCGGTAAGCGGCTTCATGGTGGTCATCCGGCTGCTCGGTGACGGATTGGTCACCCGGTTCGGTCGGCGCAACGTGGTCCGGTTCGGCGGACTCTGCGCGGCTCTGGGCTACACCACCGTCACCCTGGTCTCCTCGTTGCCGCTGCTGATCCTCGGCTGGGCCCTGGTCGGCCTCGGGGTCGGCATGATCGCCCCGCAGGTGTACGCGGTCGCTGGTCACCTCGGCGGCGGGCGGGTGCTCGCCGTGGTCGTCACCTTCGGCTACGCGGCTTTCCTGGCCGGACCGGCACTCATCGGTTTTCTAGTCCGTCACCTCGGCATCCAGCACGCGATGGCGGTCCCCGCGGTGCTCTGCGTCGGTATCGTCTTCTTGGCGTTGACCATGCCGAAAACGAACGCCGCTCTGGAACCCAGCGGTTCGAGCCACTGATCCGCCGGCCAGATCGCCAGTCCGGCCCAGCCGCTTGGGGTCGTTTCCCCGCAGAAGTCGCTCAGCACCGCCCTGGACAGCCCTCGCCGGGGCCGTTTCCCCGCAGAAGCCGCTCAGCACCCCCTTGGACAGCCCCCACCGGGGCCGTTTCCCCGCAGAAGTCGCCAGCCGACCCGTCCGCACTAGCACAAGCCCCGGCAGATTCGCGGATCTGCGGGACCGCGCCTCCTACACTGCGGAGCGTGCCCGAGCCCACCACCGACGCCGCCCCCCCGGCCCGCGACGAGGTCGACCGGCTGGCCGAGGCCTGGCAGCGGGAGCGTCCCGACCTGGACGTCTCCCCGATGCGGGTGCTGTCTCGCGTCACCAGGCTCGCTCGGCATCTGGACAAGCAGCGCGGCGCCGCTTTCGCCGGATCCGGGCTGGAGTCGTGGGAGTTCGACGTGCTGGCCGCGCTTCGTCGCGCTGGACCAGAACACCGTCTCTCCCCCGGTCAGCTGCTGAGGGAAACCATGGTCACTTCGGGCACGATGACCAACCGGGTCGACCGCCTCGCCGCCCGGGGACTGGTGACCCGCGACCCGGACCCGAAGGACCGACGGGCAGTTCGGGTCGAGTTGACCGCAGCGGGCCGGCGGGCCGTGGACACCGCGTTCGCCGACCTGATGGCGGCCGAGCGAAGGATCCTGGCCGACCTCGACCCCGCCCACCGCGATGCGCTGACCGCAGCGCTGCGCGAGCTGTTAGCGCGGTGCGAGCAGG
>JAKDLH010000260.1 GCA_030452945.1 Microlunatus sp.
CGACCACAATCCCCACGGCGACCGGCACCGCGACCCCGCGATCGTCGGGTCCGGTCGCGGTCGCGGTGGGCATGGTGCACATGCTAGGAGACACCGCGGGAGGGGACGCCGCCCTTCCCCTGGGCCGACTGACCGGACGAGGCCCGACGAGACGAGGCCAAACGAGACGAGGCCAAACGATGGGGTCGGCCACCTCATCGCTCCGGGTTCAACTTGTCGCTCGGGTTTGACGTTGTTGCTCGGTCTGCAGACCGAGCGACAACGTCTATCCCGAGCGACTATGGGGTTGGCGCCGGGTGGCGGGCAGCAAGCGCTGGGCAGCGGGTCGCGTCGCGGGCCAACTGGTGAGGTCAGATTCGGCGTCGAGTGCCGACCGGCTGCAACTCCCGCATCGCCTTGGGTGGGCCGAACGGGAACAGTTCCTCGCGGTCCGGCTTGCGCCACCACAGCACGATCCCCACCAATACCGCGACCTGAACCAGTGGTGAGATGCCGTACCGGAACACTCCGGACACCGTGTCCAGCGGCAGACTCATCTCCACCGCGCGGCCCGGCACGTAGGACAGCGACAGCAGCGTGATCCGCAGCAGCATCAGCCGATCCAGCTTGCTCGCGGCGAGTACCGCCAGTGGTAGCCAAGCGATCAGGTCATACCAGGAGAGCGTGTACATCGCCGTGGTCAGCCAGGCCACCGAGAGGATTAACGACGTACGCAGCGCCACGGTCAAGGGGTCGGTGCGCGGGTCGGCACCGCGCGCCAGCCCCGGGGCCGAGGTCCAGGGCACCACCCGGGACAACATCCAGGTGATCACCACCAGTCCGCCGTACGAGATCACCCCGACGATGATCTTGGCCACCCCGGCGGCCAGGAACAGGTTCAGGAACAAGAACACCGGGTTGGCCCAGGAGCCGACCGAGACGTACGAGCCGTTGCGCAGCACCTGGACGAAGGCGGTGGGCTGCCAGACCACATACGCCAGGGCCATCGGGATGATCGTGCCCAGGCAAAGCAGAGCGGCCTTCTTCGGCTCCCGGCGATAGGCCCACAGCATGGCCAGCCCCCAGATGCCGATGCTGAGCTTGGCGCAGCCGGCCAGGCCGATCGCGAGTCCGGCACCGAACGGGCTCTTGCGCATCAACACCATGCCGCCCACCGCAAACATCACCGCCAGGGCCTCGTTGTGGGCGGCGGCCACCACGGCCCAGATGAGCATCGGGTTGGCCACGGTGAGCAGGGCGGCGCGGGCCTGTCGGCGTGGGTCGCCGTGAGCGAGCATCACGATGCCGGCGCAGGCCAGGATGAACGGCACCACGGTGATCACCTGCAGCCAGAACACGATGTCGTGCATGTTCGCGCCGCCGAGATAGTTGGCCAGCCACTGCAGCCACGACGTGATCGGGCCGTAGACACTGGGGGTGTCCCACCATGGCTGCTCGGTCCAGATCAGCACCGGGTCGTACTGGCCGCGGAAGATCTCGGCCGGGGTGATTTCGTAGGGGTTGCGGCCGATCATCTGCAACCGCCCGTAACCGGCGTACATCAAGATGTCCGCGCTGGTCAGGGGGGGGACGGCGATGGTGGCCAGACTCAGTCCGGTGCCGAGTCCGAACAGCTTGCGCGAGCTGGGCAGCCAACCACCCGCCAGGGCTCGCATACCGATCCACAGACCGACGGCACCGCAGGCGATGATCAGCCAGACCAGGATCGTGACGACCCACTCGTTCGGTTGGACGACGCCGGCCGGCAGATACCAGGGCGGTAGCAGGCTGTGCCGGGGTCCGAGGGTCAAGGTGACGACCGACGGGCCGAGGAAGCCGGTGATCACGGTGAGCACCGTCGCGGCCACGATCAAGCCGATGCCGTACCGGTGGTCACGGTGCCACACACTCGGCGCGTACCGCTGGATGGGCGGGTGAGCCGGGTTGTGACCGGCGGAATGGTGGTGCGTCCCGCGCGTCATGGGCGGAACTTGTCGAGCAGGCCCCGGACCCCCGACCGTCTGAACTCCTCGAGCCCGCTCCCGAGCAGCCCGCGGGTGGTCAAGGCTCGGGAGACCTCAGTGACGGCGCGAGCTCGCTGCACCTGAGCGGAAAGGTCCTGGGTCGGCCTCACGGAGTCGAAGGCGACCTCGACCTCGCTCACCCGCAGGCCCGCGCGCAGCAGGTCGACGCTCATGCCGACATCGGCCCCGGCCCCGGCGGCGAGCGGACTGGCGAGCTCGTACGCGCGCCTGGTCAGGCACCGGTTGGTGCCCAGCGGTGCCCGTGGGGTCCAGCCGGTGAGCTCACGGATTCCCCAGGCGGCGGTGCGTTCGGCCAGGTCAGGACCACCGGCACCGGTGGCATCGCCGCCGCTGCCGGAGTCATCGCCGCCTCTGGCGGGGTCGTCGGTGCCGGCGCGGGCCGTCGGGTGGGTACCGGCGGTGTCGCCGACTTCGGCTGACGGCACCGGCATGCCGGGCTGGACGGCGATGGTCAGGTCCGCGCGCCCGGTCACGACGGGGCCGATCAGCGCCTGCGCGCCGGCGGCAGAACCGCCCAGATCGGGGTCCAGGATCAACACGGTGCCGCAGTCGGGACGCTTGTCACGCTGCTCGAGCACGCCGAGAGCGTTGACGCCGGACTCGATCGCCCCGGCTCGGCCGCGGTGGCGTTGGTGGGTGACGACGATGGCTCCCGAGGCGGCGGCGTAGTCACCGGTGGGGTCGGAGCTGTTGTCGTCGACGACGATCACGAGGTCGACCCCCGGCAGGGACCGGGCTGCGCCGACGGTCGCCTGGATGACGTCCGCGGCGTCCCGCGCGGGGACGACGCAGGCGATGCGGGCGAGACTCACAACCGAACCTTAGTGGCCACGGCCGGCGCAACCACTTAGGCCATGCGGTCTCGACGCGACCGCCAGCGCGCGACCGTCGCTGCCGCCACCGCTGGATCGTCGGTGGTGATCCCGGTGACGCCACGGTCCAGGCACCAGAGGATGTCGCGCGGTCGGTTCACCGTCCAGGCGTGCAGGGCGTGACCGCGAGCCAGCACCCGGGCGGCGTAGCCGGGGTCGTCGCGGAGCAGCAGGTGGTCTGGCCCGACCGTGGCTACCCGCTCGGGCAGCGAGCCGTCTCGCCACTCACCGAGGTCCTTCTCGATCAACAGGGTGCGGGGCAGGCTCGGCATCACCTCCGCCGCCCGCTCCAGCCCGTCCAGAGAGAACGAGATGATCCGAACCGGCGAACCGGACGCTGTCCAGCCGTACGGTTCGAGCAGGTGGGCGACCTCCTCCTCGACGTCGGTGCCGCGAGGGTTGGGGTGCTTGGTCTCGATGGCCAACCACAGGTCCGCGCCCCGGTCGCGAGCGTCGGCGGTGAGGGCGATCAGCTCGGCGAGGGTGATCAGACTCCGCTGAGCGGCGTCTGGACGACGGCGCCGCCAGGAGCCGAAGTCGAGTTGCTGGAGCTCAGCCACGGTGCGTTCGTACGCCCGGCCGGTGGTCGTCGAGGTCCGGTCGACCGTCAGGTCGTGCAGGCAGATCAGGTGACCGTCGGCGCTGAAGTGGACATCGCACTCCAGGGCGAGCGGCGTCTTGGTGTGTTCCGACCAGGCGATGGCCTCACGGTAGGCGGCCCAAGTCATCTCCGGCTGCCGCGCCGAGTAGCCGCGGTGCGCGTAGAGCGAGATCACGACTATCTCTCCTCCTGCCGCTCGTGGTCTTTCAGTCGCGGGCAGGCGTAGGCCGAAAGAGTCGGCCCAACACGATCATCAACACCCCGCCGACCACGATCGCGGCCACCGAGGAACCCAGCCACGTCGGTGGTGTGAAGCCGATCGCGGCGTCCAACCCGATCCAGAAGTCGGACCACAGCGGCACGGTACCTGGATAGATCATCTGGTAGGCCAAGAATCCGCCGGCCCAGGCCACGACCGGCGCCGCTCGCAGCCGCGCCGATCGGCTGACGTCCCAGTGCTGGCCGCTGACCAGCAGGAAGTCCGCCGCGGCCACCGCGAACAGCGGTACGAACACCGATCCGATCAAGAACAGGAACGACTGGTACTGGCCGAAGTCCAAGAACCCGGCCAGCAACGTGGCGACCACCCCCACCACCACGGCCACGATGCGCCGGTCCAGGGCCGGGAACAGGTTCTGGACCGACATGGTGGTGGAGTAGACGTTGGCGAAGGCCTCATCCACCTCATCGGTGAGCAGGATGCCCAACGCGATGGCCCCGGCCGGCAACGCGACCAGCGCGCCGAGCACATCGGTCGTGCCGAGATGGGCGACGGCGAACACCCCGAGGATGTAGTAGGCGATCGCGGCCAACCCGTAGCCCAGGGACGAGGCCCAGAACGCCGACTTCCGGGTGCGCGAGTGCCGGCTGTAGTCCGCCGCCAGCGGAGCGAACGACACCACTCCGGCGATGGCGAGGTCGACGGCCGGCCAGAAGCCCAGCACAGCGTCCTGCGGCATCGGTTGACTCGGCCGGATCAGCACCTGGACGAACAACACCACGGAGGCGACCAAAACCAGCCACACCATCACCTTGCGCAGCAGTCGGACACTGCCGAGGGGATGGACCGCCATCACCGTCGCCGCCGCCCCGGCCAACAGCACAAACGGCCACCGCCACTGGCCACCGAGGATCGCCGCTGCGGCGGTGGCGATCACGATGATCTCCATCGTGGCCCAGCCCACGTTCTGGCCGACGTTGAGGATCGTCGGCGCGACCGAGCCCCGCCGACCCAGCATTCCGCGGAGTGACACCATCGCCGGAGCTCCGGTGGTCGCGCCGAAGACCGCCGAGGTCCCCAGCAACCCCGCCCCGATCGAGCAGCCCAGCACGATGGCACCGACGGCCAGCCAGACCGAACCGGTCGTGGCGGCGATCAGGGCTCCGGTGAGCGGACCGAACAGGCTGATGCCGAGGTTCGCCCACATGGCGAACTGGTCGAAGAACCCCAGGGGGCGCGGCGGTTCGGTGGTGAGGACGATCGGCGCCACAGACCGGCTGGCGCCGATCCTGACGCCCGGTTCGG
>JAKDLH010000261.1 GCA_030452945.1 Microlunatus sp.
CTACTCTGGACCGCTGGGCAACGGTGCTCTGGGCCGATCCGTGTCGATTTGCCTGGCGCGGCTGTCGGTGAAAGAATCGTCAGGTTGCTCCGACGGAGGTCGCCGGGGTGTGCCCTGCGCACGACGTACGAGTTCGTCAGAAATCGTACGACGAGCGTGGCGGTCACCGAACCGCGAGATCTCCATCGTCTGGCTCACCGACCAACCGGTCGATGGCCTCAGGCGAACCCCCTAGCAAGCAGGACACGGGCCTGACTGCGTCCGGTCGGTGCGACACGCCCGACCTCGGGGGTCGGACAGGACCGGTAGTTACGAGAGAAGGACGAACTGTGGCGGGACAAAAGATCCGCATCAGGCTCAAAGCCTACGACCACGAGGTCATCGACTCCTCTGCGCGCAAAATCGTCGACACGGTGACGCGCACGGGAGCCCGCGTGGCCGGTCCGGTGCCGCTGCCGACCGAGAAGAACGTGTACTGCGTGATCCGTTCACCGCACAAGTACAAGGACAGTCGGGAGCACTTCGAGATGCGGACGCACAAGCGTCTGATCGACATCATCGACCCGACCCCCAAGACCGTCGACTCCTTGATGCGGCTGGATCTGCCCGCCGGTGTCGACATCGAGATCAAGCTCTGAGGTTTGGAAAGACAATGAGCCCCGAGAAGACAATGAGCCCTCGTAGAACAACGAGTTCGGACAAGAAGACGAAAGGTCTGTTGGGCACCAAGCTCGGCATGACCCAATTGTGGGACGAGAACAATCGCGTGGTGCCGGTGACGGTGATTCAAGCCGGTCCGTGCGTGGTCACCCAGGTCCGGACGCCCGACTCCGACGGCTACTCCGCCGTTCAGCTCGGCTTCGGGGCGATCAAGGCCAAGCAGGTCACCAAGCCGACCGCTGGTCACTTCGCCAAGGCCGACGTCACTCCGCGCAAGCACCTGGTGGAACTGCGCACCAGCGACGCCAGTGAATACACCCTGGGTCAAGAGCTCAATGCCGAGGTGTTCGCGGCCGACGAGGTCGTCGACGTCACGGGAGTGAGCAAGGGCAAAGGCACGGCGGGTGTGATGAAGCGCCACGGCTTCCACGGCCTGCGCGCCAGCCACGGTGTGCACCGCAAGCACCGCTCGCCGGGCTCCATCGGTGGCTGCGCCACCCCAGGCCGGGTGTTCAAGGGTCTGAAGATGGCTGGACGGATGGGCAACCATCGCGTCACCGTGCAGAACCTGTCGGTTCACAGCGTTGACGTCGATCGCGGACTGATCCTGATCAAGGGCGCGGTACCCGGCAACAAGGGTGGCCTGGTCGTGCTGCGCAGCGCTGTGAAGAAGGGAGTGCCGGCATGAGCGAGGTTCGAGAGGTCGCTGTCATCAACGCCGACGGGGGCACCAGCGGCTCGGTGGAGTTGCCGGCCGAACTGTTCGACGTCGCCGCCAACATCCCGCTGATCCACCAGGTCGTGGTGGCTCAGCTGGCGGCTGCCCGCCAGGGCACGCATTCGGTCAAGACTCGTTCGGAGGTCCGCGGGGGCGGGGCCAAGCCGTACCGTCAGAAGGGCACCGGGCGTGCCCGTCAGGGTTCCATCCGGGCTCCGCAGTACACCGGCGGTGGCATCGTGCACGGCCCGCAACCGCGGAGCTACGCTCAGCGGACTCCAAAGAAGATGATCGCCGCCGCTCTGCGCGGGGCGTTGTCGGACCGGGCCCGGGATGGGCGCGTGCACGTGGTAGCCGACCTGACGATCGGTGACTACCCGTCGACCAAAACGGCGGTGGCGTTGGTCGCCAAGGCGCTGGGAGCAGACCAGATCAAGACCAAGACCTTGGTCGTCCTGCACCGCGACGAAGACCTGGCGTGGCTGAGCCTGCGCAACGCCGTGGTCGTCCACGTCATCACCGTCGACCAACTGAACGCGTACGACGTGTTGGTCAACGACGAGATCGTCTTCACCTCGGCCGCACTCAGTGCCTACGTGGCCGGCCCGACCAAGGGCAAGACCGCGAAGTCGACCGCTCACGAGAGCGAGAAATCGACCGTTCGCGAGAGCGAGACGATCGTTGCGCCCGAGCCTGAGATCACCGAGCCTGGGGCCGCGGAGCCAACTGAGGCGGTCGAGTCGACTGAGGCGGTCGACTCGACTGAGGCGGTCGACTCGACTGAGGCGGTCGAGTCAACTGAGGCTGTTGAGACCGGCGGTTCCACCGAAAACGATGCCGAGGAGTTGCGATGAGCAACGCGCTGAAGATCCGGGACCACCGCGACGTCCTGCTGGCGCCCGTGGTGAGTGAGAAGAGCTACGCGCGCCTGGATGACAACAAGTACACATTCCTGGGCGCTCCCGACGCCAACAAGACCGCGATCAAGATCGCGGTCGAGTCGATCTTCAAGGTCAAGGTCACCGGGGTGAACACGATCAACCGTCAAGGCAAGAAGCGGCGGACCCGCGCGGGCTGGGGCAAGCGTCCCGACACCAAGCGCGCCATCGTGACGGTGGCCGACGGCGAGCGCATCGACATCTTCTCCGGACCGGTCGGCTGACCGGGATCCGAACGCAGTAAAGGAATCAGACCTCATGGGTATCCGTAAGTACAAGCCGACATCGCCGGGCCGTCGTGGCAGCAGCGTTGCCGACTTCGTCGAGCTGACCCGGTCCACTCCGGAGAAGTCGTTGCTCGTCCCGAGCCCGAAAACCGGTGGCCGCAACAACTCCGGCAAGATCACCAGTCGACATCTGGGTGGTGGCCACAAACAGGCGTACCGGTTGATCGACTTCAAGCGCTACGACAAGGACGGCGTACCGGCCAAGGTCGCAGAGATCGAGTACGACCCCAATCGGACCGCTCGGATCGCGTTGCTGCACTTCGTCGACGGTGAGAAGCGCTACATCATCGCGCCGCAAGGCTTGCGCCAAGGCGCGACAGTAGAGGCGGGGCCAGGGGCCGACATCAAGGCCGGGAACAACCTGCCGCTGCGCAACATCCCGGTTGGCACCACCGTGCATGCCGTTGAGTTGCGCCCCGGTGGCGGGGCCAAGCTCGCCCGGTCCGCCGGCGCCTCAATCCAACTCGTCGCTCGTGAGGGCACCCACGCCACCTTGCGGATGCCCTCGGGTGAGACGCGGATGGTCGACGTGCGCTGCCGCGCGACGGTCGGTGGTGTGGGCAACGCCGGGCAATCCAACATCAGCTGGGGCAAAGCCGGCCGCAACCGGTGGAAGGGCAAGCGGCCGAAAGTCCGTGGCGTGGCCATGAACCCGATCGACCACCCGCACGGTGGTGGTGAGGGCAAGACCTCGGGTGGCCGGCACCCGGTGTCGCCGTGGGGTCAGCCGGAGGGTCGGACCCGTGACCAGAACAAGGCGAGCAGTCGTCTGATCGTCCGCCGCCGCAAGTCCAGCAAGAAGAAGCGCTGAGCAGGAGCCAGAAGAGATGCCACGCAGCCTGAAGAAGGGCCCGTTCGTCGACGACCACCTCGCCAAGAAGGTGGATGTCCAGAACACCAAGGGCACCAAGAACGTGATCAAGACCTGGTCGCGGCGTTCGATGATCGTGCCGGACATGATCGGTCACACCATCGCCGTGCACGACGGTCGCAAGCACGTCCCGGTCTTCGTCACCGACTCCATGGTCGGACACAAGCTCGGCGAGTTCGCGCCGACTCGGACCTTCCGGGGTCACGAGAAGGACGACCGGAAGTCTCGCCGCCGCTGATGCGGTGGCAGCCCAGATAAGGAATGTAGAGAACTCATGAGCAAGGACTCACGTCCCAGCCGCCGCGAAACGCTGCTCGGTGACCGTCCCGGTTCGTACGCGATCGCGCGTCAGGTCCGGGTCAGCCCGACCAAGGCCCGCCGCGTGGTCGATCTGGTCCGCGGGCTTGGGGTGGACGATGCGCTGACCACGCTGAGGTTCGCACCGCAGGCGGCGAGCGAGCCGGTCTACAAGGTGCTGGCCAGTGCCGTCGCCAACGCCGAGCAGACCGACAACCTGAAGCGAACCGATCTCGTCGTCTCGCAGGCGTTCGTCGATGAAGGCATGACCATGCGCCGGATCCGGGCTCGGGCCAAGGGCTCGGCCAGCCGTATCCTCAAGCGGTCCTCCCACATCACCGTTGTGGTCGAGCCGCGCGAGTTGGTCGGCGTCGCCCCGAAGACCACCCAGAAATCTACGGACTCGGCCTCCGGCCGAAGGGAGGCCTGAGCAATGGGTCAGAAGATCAACCCGAACGGCTTCCGGCTCGGCATCAGCACCGACCACCGCAGCCGTTGGTACGCCGACAAGCTGTACAGCGCTTACGTGGGCGAAGACGTCAAGATCCGCAAGATGCTGACCAAGAGCCTGGAGCGGGCCGGCATCTCCAGTGTGGAGATCGAGCGGACTCGGGACCGGGTCCGGGTCGACATCTACACCGCACGTCCGGGCATCGTCATCGGTCGCAGCGGGGCCGAGGCCGAGCGCGTCCGGGGCGAGCTGGAGAAGCTGACCGGCAAGCAGGTGCAGCTCAACATCCTCGAGGTCAAGAGTCCCGAAATCGATGCTCAGCTGGTCGCTCAGGGCGTGGCCGAACAGCTCGCCTCCCGGGTTCAGTTTCGTCGGGCCATGCGCAAGGCGCAGCAGACCGCGATGCGATCCGGCGCTCAGGGCATCCGCATCCAGTGCTCGGGTCGACTGGGGGGTGCGGAGATGAGCCGCTCCGAGTTCTACCGTGAGGGCCGGGTGCCACTGCACACCCTGCGCGCCGATATCGACTACGGCTTCTTCGAGGCTCGTACCACCTTCGGCCGGATCGGGGTGAAGGTCTGGATCTACAAGGGTGACGTGGCCGGGACCCGCGCCGAGCGCGCGGCTCAGAAGGCGGCGCGCAGCGCCACCGGTGGCCGCAACCGTCCGGGACGTCCGGGCCGGGGTGATCGGCCCGGTCGTGGTGACCGCCCAGAGCGTGGCGGTCGGCGTCGCGCCGAAGGTGCGCCGGAGCAGGCTCGCGCCGAAGGTGCGCCGGAGCAGGCTCGCGCCGAAGG
>JAKDLH010000262.1 GCA_030452945.1 Microlunatus sp.
GTCAGCCGCGCGCCAACCCGAAGATCCACAGCACGGCGCGCCGCAGACCACCCTGACCATGACCACCACACCCGAAGTGGCCAAGTCTTCGTACGTGCCAGATCCTGCGACGTCGAACCCGCCCACACCCGCACGTGACCGAGTTGTTCCTCCCAAACCTCGAGTCGACTTCTGCACACCTCCAGGTTGGCCGACCCCTCCAGCGGGATGGGAGCCACAGCCTGGCTGGCTTCCGGGTCAGGACTGGCCCCCCGCACCAGTTGGCTGGGAGTTTTGGCAGCTGACCTGGAATCAATGAGTGGGCGACGAAAACGCGTTGGCCATGGCCCGCCGCGGCTCCATCTGCGTTGGCTGTAATGAAGTCCCCCCCAGCCCGGATCAGCGTTGTTGATTGGCTCGTGCATGTGGCAATCACAGGATCGAGCCGCCGCAAGATCGTCATCGGCAGGATTACGTCGCCGTACTGGCGGGGTTTGTGGACGCCGCAGAGCTGGTCCGCGATCGACCACACGAAGTTCCCCACGTTGCTTACGTCGTCGTCTCCATCAGTCAGTTCGGCGGTGTGGACATACGGTGCCATATTCGCCATCTAAATAGGCCCGGGGACAGTCTTGCGTCTTCGCCCAGGTCAAATGGGTTGTCCTCCGTGCGATTTCGGCGTGACCGTCTGACGTCGTCCTCGGACCCTCCTGGACGTCTCGGGAGTCCCGGACAGGCCGAGATCCGACAACGAGGTGCGAGATGACGTTCCTTGCGGGTAACACTATGCCCCTGCTCGAAGCGATTTATCCGATCAAGACAGTTGGATGATCTTGGCGGTGATCACCTCACCCGCGTCGATGATCAGCTCGGCGAAGGTGCCGTGCGGTTGTCCTCGCTTGTCAGTCGGCGAACCCGGATTAAGGATGCGTAGCCCGCTGTCGGCGGTGTCCCACGGGATGTGGGAGTGACCGAAGATCACCAGGTCGGCGGCGGGAAAGCGACGTCGTAACCGAGGCAGCCGGCCGTTCTTCGGTCCGGAGTCGTGGATCATCCCAATGCGCACGCCGTCCAGCTCGAGCTCGGCTGCCTCGGCCGCACCCCAGGCAGCGACGTCAGGGCCGTCGTTGTTGCCCAGCACCACCCGGACCGGCGCGAACATCGCGAGCTCATCGAGCACGCCTGCCGTGCACACGTCCCCGGCGTGCAAGATCAGGTCGGCCCCCTCGAACTCCGTGGCAAGCGCTGGTGGGCACCGCTTCCAGAAGCGGGGGGCGTGGGTGTCGGACACCGCAACCAGGCGCATGAACTGAGCATCCCATGGCTCCGCCCGGCCGTGACGAGGCCACGGCCGGCCCGATCTCAGCCGGCCTGAGCAGGCCGATCCAGACCGGCGCGGTCACCCCCACCCACCAGCTCCACCCGCTGACGCGGGAGGGCAACAGATCCGGCGTGCTCCCG
Organism: Microlunatus sp.; assembly: GCA_030452945.1. Classification (GTDB taxonomy): domain Bacteria; phylum Actinomycetota; class Actinomycetes; order Propionibacteriales; family Propionibacteriaceae; genus Microlunatus. The sequence goes on from JAKDLH010000262.1 coordinate 1,441, forward strand.
AGCCCAGGAGACCAGTTGCTCGCGGACGTGGCAGCGCAAATCCCACAGAGTGGATGCGTCGGTCGCCGAGATCGCGGCGCGGACCCGGACCATGCCCTCGGTCGCCCCGGTCACACTCAGTGACCGGCTCCGGCCGTCCCAGAGTTCGGTCTCCGACAGCACCTGGTCGAGGTGGTCCCGAAGAGCGGCGACGTCGGTCCGCCAGTCGAGGTCGACCTCCACCGTGCCGACGATCTCGGACCCGCGCCGGGTCCAGTTCTCGAAGGGCTCACTGGTGAAGTACGTCGAGGGCAGCACGAGGTTCCGGTCGTCCCACAACCGCACCACCACGTAGCTCAGGGTCAATTCGTCGACCCGGCCGTACTGCTCCTCGACCACGACCACGTCATCGAGCCGTAACGCGTCGTTGAACGCGAGTTGGATGCCGGCGAACACGTTCGCCAAGGTCGACTGCGCGGCAACCGCGGCGACCACCGAGATCAAACCCGCGGAGGCCAGCAGGCTCGCGCCCACCGCTCGGACCCCGGGCAAAGTGAGCAACCCGGCTCCAATGGCGATCAAGACGACCACGGCCACCGTGAGCCGACGGATGACCCGGACCTGGGTGTGCCGGCGCCGGGCCGCGAGATTGTCGGCGCCATCCAGCTGATACCGGCTCAGGCCGAGGTCCGCCACGAACACCAGCGCGCCGCCCACCAGCCAAGCACCCGTACCGATGTCGACCAGCCGCAGCACGGTGTACAGACCCTCCCAGAGGGCGGGCGGCACCTGCTCGGGACGGACGGCGGCGACCACTCCGGTCAGAGCGAGAGCCAGGACGAAGAACCGGAACGGAGCAGCGAGCTTCGCGTGCAGTAAGTCGGCCGTCCGCCAGCGTCGGGCCGCGATCGCGGTCGCGAGTCGAGCCGCTACGAAGACGACCAGCGTCGCGGCCAGTGACGCGCCGAGGGAGATGAGGAACTGAGTGAGAGAGACGGCCATCGGACCATGCTGTCCAGATCGGCCCGCCGACGCCAAGGATTACCTAGCGAATGAGACCACGATCACGACGGTGCGCCGCCGTCGGGTCGATCCGAGAGCTGCGGGTCAGTCGTCGAACGTGGCCAGCCAGTCCACCGCCGACTCCCGGTCGAACGGCTCGAAGTGCGCGATCTCCAAGCCCGGCCATACGGCGCCGAACGCCCTGGACAGCCGGCCGTACCACTCCAGATCTGTGACCACCGCCACCTGCTTCATGTGCCTGACCAGCGGTGCCAGCTTGAGGTCCTCCCACACCGCCTTGGGCTCGGCGATGGCGATGCTCTCCACCTCGAGCAGCACTCGTTCCAGCTGCCCAGTCGGCAGCGCGTGCAGCTGGTCACGCGCAAGCTCGTATCCCAGGGCGGTGAGGGGACCGGCGACGGTGATCACGGTGGCCCGCGGCTGGTCCATGGTGTCGATCTTGATCATCGTCGCACCCTAACTGAGCTCGGCCAGACCGGTATCGCGACTGTCGGTGAGTGACTTCGGTGCCGACATCGACGCCAAAGGTCACCCGATCTCGGGCGGCTGGCATCATCGCCGGCATGAACATCGAGCGGGACCGCGATCGAGCGGGTCGGGCGCGACAGGCGCGCCCCCGGGACCGGCTTGGTCGTCCGCTGCCGTACGGGAGTGTGGGGGTCGAGCCGGTTTCGGAAGAACCGCTGCCGCCCGGTCCGACCATCGAAACGGCCCGGGCACTGTTGGCCGACGGCCGACCCTTCGCCGCACACGAGGTGTTTGAAGCGCGCTGGAAGGACGCACCGGAGGCTGAGCGCGACCTGTGGCAGGGTCTGGCCCAGCTCTGTGTCGGCAACACCCACGCCGAGCGGGGCAACACCACCGGGGCCGGGCGTCTGTGGGAGCGAGCCGGCGGTCGGCTGTCCGCGTACGCCGCGACGTCCGGGCCGGCCTACGGGCTGGATCTGAGGATGATCATCGTCTGGGTCGAGGATCGGGTGCGGGAGGTGCACGCCGGGTCGGTGACGAAACCGACGCCGGTGCCGATCTGACGATCACCATCCGGCGGCCGGATCGTTGGCTGGCTGGCCGAGGCGCTCAGGCGCGCACGATCGAGCCGATCGTCGGATCGAAGGACACGAGAGCGGCGGGGCAGGAGCCGGTGGCCGGCAGCGCCACGAGAGCCTGTTGGGGGATGGTGCCCTCGATGGCGACACCGGTTCGCTCGCGGTCGGTGCAGCCAGCTCCGAAGACCGTTGCGGGGTCCACACCCTCGTTGAGTCGGACGCGCACCGGGAGCGGATTGTCGGTCGTGGCCACCACCGCGTCCGGCCGGGACAAGGTGCCCCAGGCCAGAGCGGCGAACAGAACCACCGCGAGGGCGATGGGCGCGGTAACGGTCACGACGGAGAACCAGCGACGCGAAGTCCGTCGGTTGGCCGCAGCCACCATCTCCCGCAGCCGGCCAGCGGCGTCGGCGTCCGCGGCCTGGGCCTGCGCCCAAAGACTCCGCGGCGAGTCGTTGTCGCCGGAGAACCCATCTTCGACGTACAGCGGGCTCAGCACCCGTGGATCACCGGAAGCGATGTCGGCCCACGAGCCTCTTTTGGCCGATTCGGTGTAGCGGCCCAGCAGCGCCTTGGTGGTCCAGCGGGGGCTGAGCACCCGGCTGGCGGCAAAGCCCACCCAGGCGACCGCCGCGACCGCGAGGATGGCGGCCAAGATCGCCAGCAGGGGGTGGCGGGCGCGACTCGCGTCGAAGCTGGTCAGGCTGACGCCGGCGATCAGGACCGCACTCAGGGCGCCGAAGGCGGCGACGTACCAGACGGCCGCCTTCTGAATCGGATCCTGCCATTCCTCCACGCCGAGTAGGCTAGCATCAATGTTGCAAGTTCAGACCGCCAGGCGTAGGCTGAGTTGCAACTAGGAGGCCCATCATGACGGCAACGCAGCCCGTAACCACGGCCGGCGAGGCTCCGGTCGCCAAAGAGCCGACCGACGTGACCGACGACTACACCGACGCCGTCCGGGACACGCTGACCACGGTGCTCCCCATCGCGCTACGCGAGGTGGAGGCCGACGTCGCGTCGTCGGTGAGCGACGTGGTGAAGGTGAACGGCGTCGAGCAGGCCCGCGGCGAACTGGTTTCCCAGATCACCGGGCTGGTGGTGGCGGGTCTGGGTGGAGCGGCCGCGCCCGTGACAGCCGGGCTGTTGACCCGAAGGCTTGCCGATCAGGGTCTGGCCGAGCCCGCGAGCTGGTTGCGCGAGGCGCTGAAGCAGAGCGCCTCCAGCCGGCTGGCCACCCTGACCGACTTCAGCAACAACCGCAACGCCTACGTCAAAGAGGTGGAGGATGGCAACGCGGTGTTCCTGACTCGGCGTGGGGTGGTGGTCGCCGCTGTGCTGCCGGTGGCCCCGGGGCAGTACGAGCAGGAGGTGTACGCGCACGCGGCCCGACGTCTGCTCGCCGAGCGTGACGCCCGACCGCGGATCCGGCTGACCTCCGAGCAGGTGGCCGACATCGCCCAGCGCGGGGCGGTCGCGGCGGCCGAGCACGGGATCGACACCTCCGGTTGGCAGCAGGTCGGTCCAGAC
>JAKDLH010000263.1 GCA_030452945.1 Microlunatus sp.
TCGTGGTCAAGTTGCCGGTCTCGACCGCGACTTCTGACCGGGTGGTCGAAATTCGTGGTCAGGTCATCCGTGTCGACTGCAATTTTTGGCCGGGTGGTCGAAATTCGTGGTCAAGTTGCCGGTCTCGACCGCGACTTCTGACCGGGTGGTCGAAATTCGCGGACAACGCGCTGGTCGGTAAGGCGAGCCCCGTCCCCTACCCTCTCGGACCGCCGGCGACGTAGATGACCTGGCCGGAGACGTAGGCCGCGTCGTCGCTGCACAGGAATCCCGCGACGGCGGCGACGTCGTCTGGCGTGCCGACCCGGCCGACCGCGATCTCCCGGCCGGCCGCGGTCTTCCAGTCGTCGAACTCGACCCCCATCCGGTCGACCATGGCGTGGACCATCTCGGTGTCGATGAAGCCGGGAGCGATGGCGTTGGCCGTGACCCCGAACTTGCCCAGCTCCAGCGCGAGTGTCTTGGTGAAACCCTGCAGGCCGGCCTTGGCGGCGGCGTAGTTGGCCTGACCGCGTTTGCCCAGAGCCGAGGTGGAGGACAGATTCACGATCCGACCCCACTTGGCTTCGATCATGTGGGCTTGCGCAGCTCTGGTCATCAGGAACGCACCGCGCAGATGCACGTTCAGCACCGCGTCCCAGTCCTCGGTGCTCATCTTGAACAGCATGTTGTCGCGGAGGATGCCGGCGTTGTTGACCAGGGCGGTCACCGGTCCGAGTTCGGCCGACGCTCGTGCGACGGCCCGGCTGGACTCCTGTTCGTGGGTCACGTCCGCGCCCACCGCGATGGCCCGGCCCCCGGATTCGAGGATGCTGTTCGCGGTGCGCGCGCTGCCCTCGGCGTCGGTGTCGACCGCCGCGACGGCAAAGCCATCCCGGGCCAGTCTGCGGGCGATGGCGGCACCGATTCCCCGCGCGGCACCGGTGACCAGGGCGACTCGACCCGGCATCGTCGTGGGCTGTGTCGTCTTGCCCGGGGTCGTCGTGGGCTGTGTCGTCATGGGGTGACCTTACTGATGCATGGTCGGACTGGTTGGATACGGCCGTGGTCCACCGTTACGTCTGTCCGATGCGCTGGGGCGACATGGACGCCCAGGCACACGTCAACAACGCCGCTTTCGTCGACTATCTGCAGGAGGCGCGGGTCGACTTTCTGCTGACCGGGCCAGCCGTCATGCACCGTCTGCTGGCCACCGGTGTCCTGGTCGTACAGCACCAGGTGGAGTACCAGCGTCCGGTCACCTTCCACGACCAGGGGCTGGCGGTCGACCTGTGGGTGGACTCGGTCGGGGCCAGTCGGTTCGTGATCGGATACGAGGTCCGCGACGGTGCGCAGATCGCGGTTCGAGCCGCGACCACCGGAGCTCCGTACGATCTGGCCTCGAGCCGGCTGCGCCGGCTCACCGACGCCGAGCGCGCTGTGTTTGCCGCGGCCAGAGAACCCAGCCGCGAGCTGTTGGCAGGCCTGCCGCGGCAGAAGTGGACCGTCGGCGGTCACAACCACCGGCTGCGGTTGCGCTGGTCGGACCTGGACTCCTACGCCCACGCCAACAACGTCAGGTACTACGATTACATCCAAGAGGCCCGGATCGCGCTGATGGCCGAGGCGCTCGGGTGGCCGCAGGGTGGCTCGGCCGAAGCCGACGATCTGTGGGTTGTGGTCCGCCAGGATCTGGACTATCGCGCACCGCTGGACTACCGGACCGAGCCCTACCGGGTGAACACTGTGGTCACCGATCTCGGCAACCGTTCGTTCCGACTCGCCGCCCGGATCGACGACCCAGCCTCCGGTCGGGTGTTTGCCCAAGCGCGTACCGTCCTGGTCGGTACGCAGCCGCTCACCGACCGGCAGCGCGCGGCTCTCGCCGAGTTCCGGCCCGGCGACCGAGACCAGCCCCGACCAACTGCTGCGCGCCGCCCGTGACGGCCCGACTATCGTCATCACCGCTATCACCAGCGGAGCGAGGAGGGCACGTGCCCATCGGTGACCCCGAGATCCCCGACACGATGCCGGCGGTGATCTGCCACGGACCCGGGAATTACGCCATAAAGGAGGTCCCGGTCCCGACACCGGGTCCGGGGCAGGCCCTAGTCAAGGTCGAGGCGGTGGGCATCTGCGCCAGCGACCTGAAGTGCTATCGCGGCGCGAGCAAGTTCTGGGGCGACGACACCCGGCCCGCCTGGGCCGAGACCGAAGTGATCCCCGGCCATGAGTTCGTCGGCACCATCGCCCAGGTCGACGACGAGGCGTCGCAGCGCTGGGGCGTCACGGTGGGGGACCGGGTGACCAGCGAGCAGATCGTGCCGTGCTGGGAGTGTCGCTACTGCTTGCGCGGGGCTTACCATATGTGCGCGCCGCACGACATCTACGGCTTCAAGCGTCGTACGCCAGGGGCCATGGCCAGCTACATGGTCTTCCCCACTGAGGCGCTGGTGCACAAGATCAGTTCCGATCTGCCGCCCGCCCACGCGGCGTTCGTGGAGCCGCTGGCCTGCGCCCTGCACGCGGTGGAGCGCGCCAACCTGGGCTTTGGCGACGTGGTGGTGGTCGCCGGGTGCGGTCCGATCGGCCTAGGCATGGTCGCCGGAGCCCGCGCCAAGTCGCCGGCCAAGATCGTCTCCTTGGACCTGGCGCCCGACAAGCTGAAGTTGGCACTGGAGTGCGGCGCCGACGTGGCGATCAACATCGTCGAGGAGGACGCGATCGCCGCCGTCAAAAATCTGACCGACGGCTACGGTGCCGACGTCTACCTGGAGGGAACCGGCCATCCGTCGGCGGTGGCTCAGGGGCTGAACATCCTGCGCAAGCTCGGGACGTTTGTCGAGTACAGCGTCTTCGGCAGTGAGGTGAGCGTCGACTGGTCGATTATCAGCGACGACAAGGAACTGGACGTGCTCGGTGCCCACCTCGGTCCGCACACCTGGCCGTCCGCGGTCCGGATGCTGGAGTCGCACCGCCTGCCGATGGACAAGATCTGCACCCACCAGTTGCCCCTCAGCGACTTCCAGAAAGGGTTGGAGATGGTGGCCCGGGGCAGTGAGTCGGTGAAGGTGACGCTCATCCCGTGAGCGCTGATCCTGTCTGGTTCGGCTGATCCAGCTTTCAGCCTCAGTTGCCCATCCGCCGTGAGATTTCCCGGGCGGTTGTCAGCGTCGCCGTCCCGAGATCGGCCACCACTTCCGGGTCCACGCGATATCTCGGGGCCGCGAGCAGCACGGCGGCGATCGTGTCGCCCCGGTGGTCGTGAACAGCGGCGGCGATGCCGACCTCATCGGGGGATGTCCGGCCGTGGTTGACCGCGTAGCCTCGCTGAGCAGTGTCGGGCAGCAGGTCTAGATATTTCTCGATCTCTGCGGCGGAATGGCGCCGCATCGTGAGGTGCCCCGCGGTCAGCAGGCCGCGAGCTCGCTCGCGCGACATACCCGCCAGGAAGATCTGCACCGAAGCGCTCTCGGCCTCGCGGTAACGGGTACCGATTCCGGCGGTGTGCTTGATCAGGTGTGGACTCGGGATCTGCTCCACGGTCACGGTCTCTCCGGCACTCCACACTACGAGTGTCGACGTTTCGCCGGTTCGTTCGGTCAGGCTGCGCAGGGCGGGCAGGGCTAGGCGCCGTACGTCGAGATCGGCGAGCAGCGGGCCGGCCACCGCCAGCAGCCCGAGCCCGAGCCGGAACTTCCGGCTCGGCTCGTCGCGCTCGACGATCTGCTCCTTCTCCAAGGTGGCGAGGATGCGGGACACACTGGACTTGTGCAACCCGACCTGCCGCGCGATCTCGGTGACGCCCAGCAGCGGTTGCTCGATGGTGAAGCACCGGAGCACGCTGATCGCGGTGACGATGACCGAGCTCCCACGCGACTGTGAGCCATCGCGGTAGGCCCGCTTCGTGACCGCGTCGGCCATCGTCATCTGTTTTCCGATGCAGCCATGTCCGCGGCGTGAGTCTTCTGGTCAGCCGATGATGTTGTGGTCCGGGCCGAACGGGAACCTCGTGATGTTGTCGGCGCCCTGCTCGGTGACCACGAGAACGTCGTGCTCACGGTAGCCACCGGCACCGGCTTCACCTTCGGCGACGGTAATCATCGGTTCCATCGAGACGACCATGCCGGGCGCGAGCACCGTGTGGATGTCTTCACGCAGTTCCAGGCCGGCCTCGCGGCCGTAGTAGTGGGAGAGGACGCCGAACGAGTGGCCGTAGCCGAAGGTGCGGTTGGCCAGCAAATCGTGGTCGAGATAGATCTGGTTGAGTTCGGCCGCGATCTCGGCGCAGACAGCTCCCGGTTTGATCAGCTCCAGACCGCGACGGTGCACCTCGACGTTGACGTCCCATAGTTCGAGCGAGCGTTTGTCTGGTTGGCCGAGAAAGAGGGTGCGCTCAAGGGCGGTGTAGTAGCCCGACGTCATCGGGAAGCAGTTGAGCGACAGGATGTCACCCTGCTGCAGCCGGCGGGTGGTGGCCCAGTTGTGCGCGCCGTCGGTGTTGATGCCGGACTGGAACCACACCCAGGTGTCTCGGATCTCGGAGTAGGGGAATGTTTTGGCGATCTCGTGCACCATGGCCTCGGTGCCGATCAGGGCGATCTCGTATTCGGTGACGCCTTCGCGGATCGCGGCGTGGATGGCCTCGCCGCCGAGGTCGCCGATGCGCGCCCCCTGGGTGATGAGATCGATCTCCTCGGCCGACTTCACCATCCGCTGTCGCATCGAGTCCTCGGCGATGTCGACCAAGGCGACGTCGGGGAAAGCGCCCTGCAGCTTGGCGTGCCCGTCGAGGGTCACCGTGTCGAACTCGACGCCGATCCGCTTCGGTCGGATGCCGCGCTGGCGCAGTGCCTCGCTGACGCCGAACTGGAAGTTGTCGCGCCGCCAGTCGGTGTAGACGATGTTCTCGCCGTAGCTGCGCCGCCACGGCATACCGGCGTCGATGTTGGCGGTCACACTGACCTGATCGTCCGGCGTCACCACCAGGGCGTAGGAGCGGCCGAAGTAGGTGAACAGGAAGTCGGAGTAGT
>JAKDLH010000264.1 GCA_030452945.1 Microlunatus sp.
CGATGTCCATCGGCGCCGCGACCACGCTCTCGGCGAGCATCAGGCCGATCTCTTCGGCGAGGGCCTCCTCGACGGCGGCCCGCAGCTCGTCGGCGGTGCTTGGCGCGTCACCGATCGTCATGATCGACCGGGTCTCCTCCGAGACATACGGCTTGCCGTCAGCGGTCCAGTCATAGATGCCGGGCTTCCCGTGCTCGACCAGGACCTCGAGGTTCTTCGAGACCGGATACCGGTCGCCGAAGGCAGTGTTGAGCGTCTTGGTGACGTGCAGGGCGACGGCCGGGCCGACTAGCTGGAGCAGCACAAATGGCGGCATCGGCAAGCCCAGCGGACGCAGCGCGGCGTCGGCCACCTCCACCGGGGTCCCATCATCGACTGCCTTCGTGATCACCGCGGTGGTGCGGATCAGCAACCGGTTCACCACAAACGCGGGAGCGTCCGAAACCAACACGGCGTTCTTCTTCAGCGTTTTGGCCACGCTGAGCGCGGTGGCGGTGGTCTCGTCGTCGGTGGCGGCGCCGCGGATCACCTCGAGCAACGGCAGCACCGCCACCGGGTTGAAGAAGTGGAAGCCGACCACCCGCTCCGGATGCTCCAGGTCGGCCGCCATCTCCGACACCGACAGGGAGGAGGTGTTGGTGGCGAGCACGCACTCCGCGGACACGTGCTTCTCCAAAGAGGCGAACACCTCCTTCTTGACCGCCATCTCCTCGAACACGGCCTCGATCACGAAATCGCAGTCGGCGTAGTCGGCATGCTCGCTCGTTCCGCTGAGCAGCGCCCGATAGCGGTTGGCCTGATCAGAGCTGAGACGTTTCTTGCTCAGCAGCTTGTCGATCTCGGCGTGCACGTAGCCGATGCCCTTGGCGACCCGCTCGGCGTCGAGATCGCAGATGATCACCGGCACCTCGAGCCGACGCAGGAAGAGCAGGGCCAGCTGGCTGGCCATCAGACCAGCACCGACCACGCCGACCTTGCCGACCGGCCGGGCCAGCCACGCCTCCGGGGCCCCGGCGGGTTTGCGGGCCCGCTTCTGGACCAGATCGAACGCGTACAGGCTGGCGCGTAACTCCTCGCTCATGACCAGATCGGCCAGCCCCTCGTCCTCGCCGGCGTACGCGGTCGCTCGATCGGCGGTCTTGGCGGCGGCGATCAACTCCAGCGCCCGGTACGGTGCGGGGGCGGCGCCGGAAACCTTCTGGTCGGTGAACCGACGGCCCTGTTCGACGGCGTCGTCCCAGGCCTGGCCCCGGTCGATCTCGGGTCGGGCGACGGTGATCTCACCGGCCACCACCCGGCCAGCCCAATCGAGCGACTCGGCCAAGAAGTCGGCACCGTCGAACATCGCGTCCGCGATGCCCAGCTGGGCCACTTGCGGACCGACCAGCATCTTGTTCTGGCTGAGCGCGTTCTCGATGATGACACCGACAGCGTCCTTGGGACCGATCAGATTGGGCAGCAGGTAGGTGCCACCCCAGCCTGGGAGCAGACCGAGGAAGCATTCGGGCAGCGCGATGCCGGCCGCCGCCTTCGACACGGTCCGGTAGTGGCAATGCAGGCTGATCTCCAGCCCGCCACCCAGCGACAAACCGTTGATGAAGGCGAACGTCGGCACTGGTGAGGTGTGCAGCTTGTCGAACACCGCGTGCCCGATCTGAGCGATCTTGACCGCCTGGTCTCGATCGGCCAGGCTCCCGAGGGCCTTGAGGTCGGCACCGGCGGCCAGGATGAACGGCTTACCGGTGATGGCGATCGCGGCGATGTCGTCGCGGGTCGCAGCGGCGTCCAGTGCGCCGTTGAGTTCGGCGAGTGACCGGGGGCCGAGGGTGTTGGGCTTGGTGTGGTCCTCGCCGTTGTCCAGGGTGATCAGGACGGCGGTCCTGCCGGTGTGGGGCAGAGCCACGTCCCGGCTGAGGAACCGGGTGACCTTCTCGTCCGGCGTCAAGGCTGACGCCTCGGCGAGCAAGGCTTGCAGCTCCTCGGCACCCATCAGCGGTTGATGATCTGTGGTGGACTCGGCGGTGCTGCTCACGTGCTGGCTCCCTCGGTGCGGGTGGAGTCGGTGCTGGTGGACTCGGTACGGGTGGACTCGGGGTGCGCGTAGTCGGTGTGGTGCGGGTTCTCCCAGATCACGGTGCCGCCCATACCCAGACCGATGCACATGGTAGTCAGGCCGTAGCGGATCTCGGGGTGGTCGCGGAAGGTGCGGGCCAGATGGATCATCAGCCGGACCCCGGAGCTGGCCAGCGGGTGGCCCAACGCGATAGCGCCGCCGTAGGGGTTGATCCGGTCGCTGGCCTCCTCGAGTCCGAAGTGGTCGAGGAAGGCGAGCACCTGGACGGCAAAGGCCTCGTTGATCTCGATGGCACCGATGTCGCCGATCTCCAGTCCAGCGCTGCGCAGCGCCTTCTCGGTGGCCGGGATCGGACCGACGCCCATCACCTCGGGCTCCACCCCGGCGAATGCGAACGACACCAGCCGCATCGCTATCGGCAAACCCAGTTCGGTCGCGACCGTCTCGGCGGCCAGCAGGCTGGCCGTGGCGCCATCGTTCAATCCGGCCGCATTTCCGGCCGTGACCCGGCCATGGGAACGGAACGGAGTGCGCAGCTCGGACAGACCCTCGAGCGTGGTGCCTGGCCGCGGTGGCTCGTCGGCGGTGGCCAGTCCCCAGCCGAGTTCTGAACTGGGAGTCGCGATCGGTACCAGCGACTCCTGGATCACGCCCTCGGCGTAGGCGGCGGCCACCCGCTGCTGGCTGAGCAGGGCGAACTCGTCGGCTCGTTCCCGGCTGATGCCGGGATAGCGGTCGTGCAGGTTCTCCGCGGTCGAGCCCATGATCAGCGCAGACGGATCGACCAGCTTCTCGGCCACGATCCTCGGATTGGGATCGATGCCGGAACCCATCGGGTGGCGACCCATGTGCTCGACCCCGCCGGCGATGCCGATGTCGTAGGCGCCGAAGGCGATACCAGAGGAGACGGTGGTCACCGCGGTCATCGCGCCGGCGCACATCCGGTCGATGGCGTAGCCCGGCACCGAACGGGGCAGGCCGGCCAACAGCGCAGCGGTCCGGCCGATGGTCAGTCCCTGATCGCCGGTCTGGGTGGTCGCCGCGACCGCCACCTCGTCGACCCGCTCGGGGGGTAGGTCGGGGTGGCGGCGCAGCAGCGCACGAATGCAGCTGACCACCAGGTCGTCGGCCCGGGTCTCGCTGTACAGCGACCCGGCCTTTCCGAATGGGGTACGGACGCCGTCGACGAAGACGACATCACGAGACTCACGAGGCATGGCAGCCATATTACTCACGAGTAACAAGTGCTCGCATCCGCTTGGGAAGCATCTCGGGCCGACCTATCGTTGAAGACCAGGAGGAACCATGAACAAGGGCTGGCAGTTCGGCTGGGAGCCAGGTGAGACCGCGCCACCCGAGCTACGGATGTTTTGGGGAAGGGTCTCGCAGCCACCGAAGCAGGACGTGAACGCGGTGACGCGTGACCTCGAGCCGACGACCCCGATGCGGATCGGCGACGTGGAGCGGGACCAAGCTGTGTCCGAGCTGGGCGAGCATTTCGCGGCCGGACGGCTCAATCGTGACGAGTTCGACGAGCGGAGCGATCAGGCCCTGCTGGCCCGATTCAGCACAGATCTGGCGCCGTTGTTCGCCGACCTGCCGCAGCAGCAGCAGGCGGCGCCTGCGCCTAGCCCCCGTCCCGCGGTCGCAGGACCGCCGCCATGGGCCTTCGCGCTCTGGCTGTTGCCGGTGATGGTGATGGTCGCCGCTGTGGCTGGAGCTGTCCTGCTGCACGCACCGTTCCTGATCTGGATCGCCGTGTGGATGATGGTCATCGGCCGGATCACCGGCCACCAGCATCACGCGCGCCGCCGGCTGGCTCGAGATCGGCAGCCTCCCCGATGAGCCGTGTCGACCCGCGAGTCAGGACCCAGCCAGCGCGGTGGTGAGGCCGGGGACCGTCAGTTCTCGCTGCCACGGTCGGGCCCCAAGTTCGGCCAGGGCCGCATCCACCGACACCTCGGTCGGTGAGCTAGGCGGATTCCAGGCGAGCCGTCGCACGTAGTCGGGCGTCAGCAGGTTCTCCAACGGCAGCGCATACTCGCTGGCCAGCACGGACAGCACCTCCCGCACCCGGGCCAGCCGCTGAGCCGCCGCCGGATCCTTGGCCGGCCACAGTCGCGGCTGGGGCGGCCCTGAGTTCGGGATGTGCATCGGCGGCAGCTCGGACTCGGGCTGCCCGTCCACCCGCTGCAGCGCCGCCACCCAGTCGCTTTGATAACGGCGAGCTTGCCGTCGTTGGAATCCGGCGATGCGGTGGATCGCGGCTCGATCGGGTCGTTCGGCGGCAGCCAGCTCGGCGATGGCCGCGTCCGGCAGGATCTTCGACGGTGCCCGATCCGTTTCCCGCGCGATCTCGTCCCGGGTGTGCCACAGCTCGGCGACGTAGGCCAGTCCGCGACGGCTGCGGACCTTGTGCACGCCCGAGGTACGCCGCCACGGATCCGCGCGCGGCTCGCTGGTCCAACCGGCTGCGGCGGCGAGGGCGGCGAACTCCTCTCGAGCCCATTCGTCCTTTCCAGCCTCGGCCAGCTGATCGGCCAGCACGTCGCGCAGTTCGACCAACAACTCCACGTCGAGGGCGGCGTAGGTGAGCCAGGCGGCAGGCAGGGGACGGGTCGACCAGTCGGCCGCCGAATGCTCCTTGAGCAGCCGGACTCCCAACAGCTCTTCGAGCATCGTGCCGAGGGCGACCCGGGGATAGTTGAGCAGGCGGGCGGCGAGCTCGGTGTCGAACAGGTGCGCGGGCCTCATCCCGATCTCTGCCAGGCTGGGCAGATCTTGACTCGCCGCGTGGATGATCCACTCCGCATCGGCGATGGAGGCCGCGAGTTCGGCCAGCGCGGGCGTACCGTCGAAGGCGGTCGGGTCGATCAGGTGGGTGCCGGCGCCGGCGCGGCGCAACTGGATCAGGTAGGCCCGCTGGG
>JAKDLH010000265.1 GCA_030452945.1 Microlunatus sp.
GCCGCCGAGCCGACGTCGGACACCGAGCCGACGTCGGACATCGAGCCGACGTCGGATGTCGAGCCGAGAGCCGCGTCCGATCACGGCTCCATCGGAGCGGGTGCTCCACTACACTCTCGGCGATGGGCTTGGAGTGGGAGCAGGTCGTCATCGACGCGGCTGATCCGGCCGGTCTCGGGCAGTGGTGGGCGGACGCGCTCGACTGGGTCGTGGTCAACGACTCGCGCGAGGAGTTCGAGATCCGCCCGGCCGCCGACCGCCTGCCTGGGCTGCTGTTCGTGGCTGTCGGTGCCGCCAAGGTGGCGAAGAACCGGCTTCATCCCGATTTCCGGCCGGACGACCAGGACGAGGCGGTGGCCCGTTTCCTCGCGCGCGGTGCCCGTCGGGTCGACATCGGCCAGGGCGAGCAGCCCTGGGTGGTGCTTGCCGATCCGGAAGGCAACGAGTTCTGCGTGCTGGCCAAGCGCCAGCGCTGACGGCGAACGACCGCCGACGTCGTCCGATCCGCACCGCCGTCCCATCCGCACCGCCGTCCCATCCGCACCGAGGAGGGCTGCTCACGGGTCGCGTCGGCGGTCCGGCTCGAGCGGTTGCAGGTCGGCGATCTGGTATCGGAAGAACTCGCCGCCCTCCCAACGGTCGGTTCCGTAGTGCCAACCGAGCCGGCCGACGCTAGGGATGGTCAGGCCGGCGAAGGTGCGCTGGGTGGTGAAGGTGCCTCCGAAGCTGTGCCAGTCCCAGTGTCCGGTCTCGTCAGGGTCGCCCCACCGGTCGAAGACGGCAGAGACGATGTCCCCGCCCGGCCCCAGCTGGCACCGAGCCTCGATCGGGGTGTCCCCGACGAGATGGCGGGCGGTGATGTGATCGGCGTCCTCGGCCGACCAGCGCACCCCGAAGCGCGGGAGCATGGCGGTCGGTAACCAGATCGCCTCGGCGCCGCAGCGGCCGGCGGCACTCCGAGAGACGTCGGGCCCGTCCGCCTGCGCCACCGGGACCAGCCCGGCGAGCTTCCAGTCCATCCCGCCCACACCGTCCAGGTAGCGATCGGATCCGCTGATGAGACCCGCGACTCGGGCCGCCCAGACGAAGCCGTCATGCGGCCGCAGGATCTGGCGCGCCCGGAACGGCAGCCACCGCCCGATCTTGATGCTGCCGCGCATCGTGATCTCGACGCACCGCGTCAAAGGTGTGCCCTCAGCGATCGCCTGGGCCAGGTGCCGTCGGACTGGGCCTTCGAGCCCATCCAACTCCGCGGCGGTGAACACCTCCCCAGTGGCGGGTTCACCCGTGGCGGACTCGTTGCGCAGCCGGTGCCGCCAGTCGGCCAGGGTCCAGCCGGCCCTTGACACATGGTCTCGGTCTCGGCTTGTCATCGGTGTGGACGCCATGTCGCGACGGAGACGATATGTTCCTGCGGCCACGGCAGGACGCCACCATCGATACATATCACGCCCCTCACAATAGTTCGCTCCCGTCGCCTCGGGCCGGTGCCGTCGCATCGACGAACGTGGGGGTGCCCATCCCAAAGAACACTTACCCTTGAAGGCATGCACGCACTTGCCAGCCTCGGTCCGGACTGGATGGACCCCGCCTTCCTGCTCGAGCAGTACGGCGGCGCCTTCTTCTGGATCGCCCTGGTCATCGTCTTCATCGAGTGCGGGCTGCTCTTCCCGATCCTGCCGGGTGACACGCTGCTGTTCGCGATGGGGCTGTTCATCGCGACCGGACAGGTGCACGTCAACTTCTTCGTGGCGATGGTGCTGCTCAGCGTGGTGGCATTTATTGGCAACGTGAGCGGCTACGAGATCGGCCGGGCCCTCGGCATCCCGCTCTACGAACGGCAGGGGCGCTTCATCAACCGTCGCAACTTCGACAAGACCCGCGGCTTCTTCGACCACCACGGCAACAAGGCGCTCGTCATCGGCCGGTTCGTCCCGATCGTGCGGACCTACATCACCGTCGTCGCCGGGGTGAGCCGGATGGAGCGCCGCCGCTTCTTCACGTGGAGCGCCATCGGCGCCGTCGGCTGGGTCGTGAGCATCATGGTCCTCGGCTACGTCCTGGGACAGGCGTTCCCGGCGCTGCAGCACAACATCGAGGCCCTCATCCTGCTCATCGTCGCGTTCTCGCTGATCCCGATGGTCTTCGAATGGTGGCGGCACAAGCGCAAGGCCGCGGCAATCGCCACCGAGGTCGGTGACGCAGCGACCGACATCGCCGACGAGGTGACCGGCGACGGGCGCCGTTGACTGCGCAGCATGCCCGGCGAGGCGGGGCATAGTGGCGCGAGTAGACGATGCTGGTTCGGACGATGCGGGTTCGTTGGGGCGACATATCGACTGATCGAACCGGGATCGTCCTCTCCGGCCGATGTCGGGCGTCGAGACCCCACGCTCCGCCCGGAGTCCGGTTAGTCGTTGGGGATATTCCGGAGTCCGGTCAGTCGTTGGGGATATTGCGGTCCACGTTGGGATTGGGGACGTTCGGATCGACCGGCGCTGACTGCACGCCGCCGGGCTGAGTCGACGGCCCACCGATCCCACCGGGCTGCGTCGAGGCTCCCACCGACGGCCCCGCTGCCGAGCCGCCCGACCCGAACGAGACGTTGGGCACCTGCGCCTCGATGGCCGGCGTCTCGAAGTACTCGGCGCGCCCGATCTTGCCCAGACCGGCGATGATGTTGCTCGGCACCGACTCGACCTTGGTGTTGAGGTCGCGCACGAGCGCGTTGTAGTAGCGCCGCGAGCTGGCGATCCGATCCTCGGTGCTCGTCAGCTCCTGCTGCAGGGCCAGGAAGTTCTGGTTGGCCTTGAGATCCGGATAGGCCTCGGAGATCGCCATGAGGCGACCGAGGGCCTGGCTCAACTCGCCCTCGGACGCGGCGGCCTGCGCCGGCCCCTGACCCCCCGACATGGCCGCGGACCGGGCCTTCATGACCGCTTCGAGCGTGCCGCTCTCGTGGGCCGCATAGCCCTTGACGGTCTCGACAAGGTTGGGAATGAGGTCGTGCCGGCGCTTGAGCTCGACGTCGATCTGACGCCAGCCCTCCTCGACCTTGTTGCGAAGGCCGATGAGGCCGTTGTAGGCGCTGACGCCCCAGATGGCGGCCAGCACGACGATGCCGAGCAGGATCCAGACGACGATCATGAGTACTCCATCAGGTCAGAGTGCGATGCCTCGATCCTAGCGGGAGTTTCCAGCCTTCGTAGTTGACCGGCGTGTCTTCCGTTGCGGTGCTTGGCTTTTCATCACTGATCATGTATTACCTAGATATGGCATCGATCGTGGGGAAGAAACAGGGCGGGCAGACCTACTACTACCTCGTCGAATCCGCCCGCGTGAACGGCAAACCCCGGATCGTCTCCCAGCAGTACCTCGGATCCGCCGCGGAGGTCACCGCGAAACTTTCCGGGACACCCGCAGGTGAACCGGTCCGCACCCAGCACAAGAGCTTCGGAGACCTGGCCGCGGTCTGGGGAATGCTCGAACGCCTCGACGTGGCCGGGGTCATCGACGCGCTCGTTCCCCGGTACGCCAACGCCGCCGCCTCGATCGGCACCTACATCGCGTTGGCCACCGCGAACCGGATCGTGGATCCGTGCTCGAAGCTGGCGTTCGCCGACTGGTGGGCCAGCACCGCCGGGCCCCGGTTCACCAAGATCCGGGCCGCCGCGCTGGACCACCGCCGGTTCTGGGACGCGATGGACCGCCTCGACCAGACCAGCCTGGAACAGATCGAGGCCGAACTCGGACGACGCATCGTCACCGAGTTCGACCTGGACCTGTCCGGGCTGGTGCTGGACATGACCAACTTCGCCACCTACATCGACAGCACCAACGCCAAGGCCCCGATCGCGCAACGCGGCAAGGCCAAACAGAAACGCGTCGACCTGCGCCTGGTCGCCCTCGCCCTGGTGGTCACCCGCGACGGCGGCATCCCGCTGATCAGCCACGCCTACCCCGGCGACCGGCCCGACGTCACCCAGTTCGCCACCGTCATCAACCAGCTCGTGACCCGGTACCAGCAGGTGGCCGGCACCCTCGAATCGCTCACGATCGTCTACGACGCCGGGCAGAACTCGGCCGACAACCACGAACTGGTCGAGGAGGCCGGGATCGGGTTCGTCGGGTCCCTGCCTCCCTCCGAGCACCCCGACCTGCTCGCGGTCCCCACCTCGCGCTACCGGCCCGTCGACCCGGACACCTACCCCGGGCTGACCTGCCACGACACGAGCGTGACCGCGCTCGGGGTGACCCGCCGCGCCATCGTCACCCACTCCCTGACCCTGCACGCAGCCCAATCGCGCGGATTCGACCAGACCCTGGCCAAGGCCCGCGCCCGCCTGACCCAGCTACAGGCACGCCTGGCCCGCGGCCGCACCCGCCGCGCAGCGGCCGCGGTGCAGGCCGAGATCGAGGCCATCATCAAACCCCGCTGGGTCCGCGAGGTCATCACCACCACCCTGACCGGCGAGCAGCCGGCCCAGCTGCGACTGACCTACCGCACCAACCAACAGGCCCGCAAGCGGCTCGAGCAACGGATCTTCGGCAAACGGGTCCTGTTCACCAACCGCACCCAGTGGAGCGCCGCCGAGGTCGTGGCCGCCTACCGCTCCCAGAACGAGGTCGAATCCGGGTTCCGGCAGATGAAGGACCCGCACGTGGTCTCCTTCGGGCCGATGCACCACTGGACCGACCAGAAGATCCGGGTACACGTCTTCTACAGCGTCCTCGCGCTGACCATTGCCCACCTGATGCGCCGCCAAGCCGAGCAGGCCGGCCTACACCTGTCCGTCCGCGAACTGCTGGCCACCCTGGCCGGCATCCAGGAAACCGTGCTGCTCTACCACGACGGCGGCAAAGGCCGCCCCCGCGCCCGACGGATGCTCACCGACCAAAGTCCGACCCAGCAGCAGCTGGCCAAGCTGTACGGCATCGACCAGTACGCGCCCACCCGGTAACCCCCACGCCG
>JAKDLH010000266.1 GCA_030452945.1 Microlunatus sp.
GAGACCAGGCTTCTGGCGCGAGGACGCACCCGGGCCCGGATCTCGGCCGAGCACGACAATCCGGACGCCGCCCGGCTCTATCGCCGGCTCGGCTACTCCGAGTGCGGCTCGACGGTGGAGTCTTGGGCGACCGATGGTGGTCGCCGGTACGTCACGGTGACCCTGCAGCTCGTCAAGTCGATCGGATCGTGACCTTGGTCGAAGACCCCGGGCTGATCGTGACATGGGTCGAGGCCCCGGGCAGATCCGAGAAGACATCGGGTTCGCTGACTACACTCGCGAGCATGTCGCTGGCCGCCCTGTTCGCTGTGCTGCTGATCGTCGGCGTTGCGGTGATGGGGGTGGCTGCTGCGGTCGCGTTGGTCCTGTTGCTGATCCGCGGTCGGTCCGTGGAATCCTGAACGGGTGCCTTTCGAGATCCCGTCCGACCTGAACCCCGCCCTCATTCCGCTGGCCTGGCTGTTGGGACGCTGGGAGGGGACCGGCCGCGGCTCGTACCCCGACATCGAAGACTTCGAGTTCGGACAACAGATCGACTTCGCCCACAATGGTGAGGACTACCTGCATTACCTGTCCCAGACCTTCGAGTTAGACGACGAAGGCCGGGCCAGCAAGCCCTTGAGCATGGAGACCGGATTTTGGCGTCCGCAGTCCGACGGTGGGCTCGAGGTCGTAATGTGCCAGCCGGGCGGCTACGCCGAGGTCTGGTACGGCCGGATCCAGGGCGCCAAGATCGAACTGGCCACCGACGCGATCCTGCGCAGCGCGACCGCGGCTCATTACAGCGCCGGACAGCGGTTGTACGGCCGGGTCGAGGGTGATCTGCTGTGGACCTTCGACAAGGCGGCCGGTGGCCACCCGCTGCAGAACCACCAGTGGGGTCGGCTGCAACGCGGGTCCGACTGACCATCCCGCTCGCGCGGGATGAGTGTCAGGATCGGGGGCGGCATCGGTTGCTTCCTGGGCGAGCCGCACCGGCCGGCCGTATCCCGCGGGTTACCGTTTGAAAACACTCAGGTGATGCCAATAGGGGGATTGCATGTTCGCTGGGACACGGGTGCTGGTGACCGGTGGAGCCGGCTTCATCGGGTCCCATCTGTGTCGCCGGCTGCTCGACGACGGCTACCACGTCCTCTGCGTGGACAACTTCTACTCCAGCACCCGGGACAACATCGTCCCCTTGCTCGCCCACCCTCACTTCGAGGTCATGCGTCACGACGTGACCTTCCCGCTGTACGTGGAGATCGACCGGATTTTTCACCTGGCTTGCCCGGCGTCGCCCGTGCACTACCAGCGGGACCCGGTGCAGACGACCAAAACCTCGGTCCACGGCTCGATCAACATGCTGGGACTGGCTAAGCGCACCGGGGCCCGGATCCTTCTGGCCAGCACCAGCGAAGTGTATGGCGACCCGACCGAGCACCCGCAGACCGAGGCTTACTGGGGCAACGTGAACCCGATCGGGATCCGATCCTGCTACGACGAAGGCAAGCGGTGCGCTGAGACGCTGTTCTTCGACTACTGGCGGCAGCACCGGACGCCGATCAAGGTGGCGAGGATCTTCAACACCTACGGACCCACCATGCACCCCCAAGACGGCCGGGTGGTGTCCAACTTCATCGTCCAAGCCCTTTCGGGATCCCCGATCACCATCTTCGGCGACGGGCAGCAGAGCCGGTCCTTCTGTTACGTGGATGACCTCGTCGAGGGTCTGATCCGGCTGATGGACTCCGATCAGGAAGTCACCGGCCCGCTGAACCTTGGCAACCCTGCCGAGTTCACCATCCTCGAACTCGCCGAACGGGTGCGCGACGAGACCGGGTCACGCGTCGATCTGGTCCACCGGCCGCTGCCGAGCGACGATCCCGTACGCCGCCGCCCCGACATCAGCGCCGCTCAGCGAGTGCTCGGCTGGTCGCCGACGGTGAACCTGGAGCACGGTCTGCCGCAGACGGTCGCCTACTTCCGCCGGCTGCTCGGCTGCGCCTCGGTGCAGCGCGTGACCCCCAAGTCGCCGACGAACGGCGCTAGCCACCCTCCACGTACGCTCGATGAATGACTTCCACACGTTCTGCGGCGGCGCTGGTCGAGCACGGGGTCGACGCCGGTCGACCCTGGCACTACGGCGATCCGATCCGTGAGCAGCGTCGGCTTGAGGCGGGCGAGGGTGCGGTCGACTTGTCGCATCGCGGAGTCGTCACGATCACCGGCCCGGACCGGTTGAGCTGGCTGCACTCGTTGACCACCCAGCATCTGGCTGATCTCGCTCCCGGGGTTGGGGTCACCACACTCGTGCTGACCCCGCAGGGTCACATCGAACATGCCCTGTACGGCGTCGACGACGGCGAAACCTTCTGGGCGCACACCGAGCCCGGGACGGCGGCCGCGGCGGCGCAGTGGCTGGACCGGATGCGGTTCATGATGCAAGTGGAGGTGACCGACCTCACCGAAGAGCGCGCGATCGTCTGGGCCGCCGGTCCCGCAGGCGACGGACTCGCCCGGTCCGGGACCGACTCGCTGGGTGGCCACGAACTCTTCGTGCCCCGGGCCGACCTGAACGCCGTGCTGGCCGAGCACCCGCCGGCCGGACTGTGGGCGTACGAGGCGCGCCGGATCGCGGCCGGCGTGCCCCGGATCGGCCTCGATACCGACCATCGCACCATTCCCAACGAGATCGGTCTGCTGGGCTCGGCCGTCCACCTGGACAAGGGGTGTTACCGCGGCCAGGAGACCATCGCCCGGATCCACACGCTGGGCCGACCGCCGCGGCGACTGGTTCGGCTGCACCTGGACGGCAGTGTGGACAGCCTGCCGAGGGTTGGTGCGCCGCTGACCCTAGACGGACGGGCCGTGGGTTTTGTCGGCTCGTCGGCTCGGCACTACGAGCTCGGTCCCATCGCGCTTGGCCTGGTCAAGCGCAACACCGACCCGACCCGGGATCTCGTCGCGGCCGGGTCCGACGACGGACAGCCCCCGATCGCCGCTGCCCAGGAGGTGCTCGTCGATCCTGAGGTCGGTCTGCACGTCCGCCCGCGCCTTTGACCCCTCCGACTTCCAAGCCCGAGTTTTGTACCACTTTCCACACTGGGTGGTGGTTTTCGGTACAGAAGTCGCCGAGAGGGTAGCGTCCGGTCCGTGACGGACAGCATCCTGCAGCAGGGACCTTTCGAGATCGACCCGATCCTGGTCGAGGTGGTCCGCAACGGCACCGTCGAGAGCGTTCACCGCGGCCGGGTCGCGGTCACCGCCGCCGACGGCCGCCTCGATCGGGATCTGGGAGCGGCTCTGGCGCCGATGTATCCGCGCAGTTCGAGCAAGCCGCTGCAGACGGTGGGTATGGTGCGGGCCGGCCTCGAGCTGCCGCCTGAGCTGTTGGCCCTGGTCTGCGCCTCGCACTCCGGTGAGCCGTTCCAGCTGGACGGAGTCCGTCGCATCCTGGCCGGCTCCGGCCTGAGCGAAGCCGACCTGCAAACCCCTCCCGACTGGCCGGCCGACGAACAGGCGGCGGAGGAGGTCATCAGGGCGGGTGGCGAGAAGTCGGCGCTGGCCATGAACTGCTCCGGTAAGCACGCCGGCATGCTAGCCACCGCGGTGGCCAACGGGTGGCCGACCGAGACCTACCGCGATCCCGATCATCCGGTGCAGCTCGCGATCCTGCAGACGACCGACGATCTCGCCGGCGAGCAGGCGGGTTCGCTGGCGGTCGACGGCTGCGGTGCCCCGCTCTACGCCATCACCCTGTACGGGCTCGCCCGCGCGTTCGGTCGGATCGCCGCGGCCGCCGAAGGCGCGGAGTGGCGGGTCGCCGAGGCGATCCGTACCCACCCCGAGAATGTCTCCGGCACCCGCCGCGACGAGCTCGCGCTGCATCGCGCGATCCCGGGGCTGGTCGGCAAGGCCGGGGCGGAGGCGGTGTACGCGGTCGGGCTGCCCGACGGTACCGGGGTGGCGGTCAAGATCAGCGATGGGTCGCCGCGCGCCCGATCGGTGGCGATGGCCGGCGTGCTGCGCACGCTCGGGCTCAGCTCGACCACGCTGGACGAACAGGCCGCCATCGACGTTTTGGGGCACGGCGATCCGGTCGGGGTGATCCGACCGGTTGCCGAGACCCTCGCGCGGCTTTGATGCCGACCGGGGTCCGTCCGGGACAGTAGATGAGGACCTGGGCCACTGGCGCCTGAATGACCACTAGCATTCACAGCGTGAACATCGACGACTTCGACGCCGTTCTCTTCGATCTCGACGGCGTCCTGACGCCGACAGCTGAGGTGCACCAGCGGGCTTGGCGGAGGATGTTTATCGACTACCTGCTCTCCCGCGGGATCGCCGAGCCGTACACCGACAGCGACTACTTCGACTACATCGACGGCAGGCCCCGCTACGACGGGGTCCGCTCCTTCCTGGCCTCCCGGGATATCACTCTGCCGGAAGGATCCTCTAGTGACCCCACGGACGCCGACACCATCTGTGGTCTGGGCAACCGGAAGAACGCGGTCTTCGCCGCCGTGCTGGAGACCGAGGGAGTGACGCCCTATCCCGGTTCGGTCGCTTTCCTGGACCACCTGGCAACTACCGGAACGCGAGTCGCGGTCGTCTCCTCCTCTCGCAACGCGACCGCCGTGCTGGCCGCCGCCGGCCTGGCCGATCGGTTCGAGGTGGTCGTCGACGGGGTGGTGGCGGCAGCGGAGCGCCTCGCCGGCAAGCCGTCGCCGCAGACGTTTCTGTTCGCGGCTCAGCAGCTTGAAGTTTCCGCCGATCGGGCTGTGGTGGTGGAGGACGCCCTGTCCGGGGTCGAGGCGGGATACGCCGGTGACTTCGGTCTGGTGATCGGTGTGGATCGCGGTGTCGGTGCGGACCGTCTGGTGCAAGCCGGTGCCGATCTGGTGGTCGCCGACTTGTCCGAGCTGGTCACGACGTGAAGGGTTCCGGCG
>JAKDLH010000267.1 GCA_030452945.1 Microlunatus sp.
CTCTGAGAGCAATCTCCCATTTAAGGTCACTATCCGGAGGTAGGGACACACCCCAGAGCGGGCATCGCAATGCGAGCGGTGGCCGGTCTCGCACGCTGCGCTCAACACCGTCCAACGAGCGGCTTCAGATGGAAGCGACTGGTC
The DNA here is from genome assembly GCA_030452945.1 of Microlunatus sp. Lineage (GTDB taxonomy): Bacteria > Actinomycetota > Actinomycetes > Propionibacteriales > Propionibacteriaceae > Microlunatus. The sequence goes on from JAKDLH010000267.1 coordinate 145, forward strand.
GCGAGGTCCGTACGGATTGGACGACGTCCTGGATCGCTTGGGAGGCGGCTGCCGAGTCGGCTTCGTCGGCGACGAGTGACTGGTGGGTGGTGGCGTGGGCGATGCGTTGGATGCTGTTTGTCGAGAGCGTGGTCAGGCGCTGCTGTGCTGGTTGCCAGGTGGAGTCGTGATCGGTGTCGGCGGTGACGACGATGAGTGGTTTGCCGTTGAGGGTGGTCGTCAGCGACGCTGGTGAACCGACGCGGCCCCCTCGAAGGACTCTTGCAGGAAGCTTCCGAAGTTGCGTCCGGCGACGAGTTGGCCGACGGCTGGCATCACGACGGCGAGGCGACTCACGGCGCTGGCGGAGTCTGGCTCGGCGATGTTGGGGTTGGGTGCGGTGGAGTCGAGGAGCACCAGGCCGGCAACTTGGTCGGGGAATTGGGCGGCGAAGCTGAGGATGTACAGGCCGCCGAAGGAGTGGCCGGCCAACACGTACGGGCCGGGGATGTGGGCACGGTCGAGCAGCGTGTGCAGGTCGGCTGCGATGCGGGCACCGTCTTGTGGGCCGTTGGCGTCCTCGCTGAAGCCGCGACCGGCGCGGTCGTAGGTGCAGACGCGGGTGTCGCGGGCGACGACGGGGGCAATCCAGTGCAAGTCTGCCGAAGTTGCACCGGAGCCGGGTTCGAGAACAACGGTCGGGCTTCCGGAGCCGACACAGTGCAGATGGAGGCGATGCCCCCCGATGTCGACGAGCTGGCCGGGCATCCGCTGAGCCTGCCGTCCGGCCACCTCCTGCACGGCAACGATCCCGCCGCCGACGGACGCGAGACCCAAGACGGCGATCACCGGGTAAAGCAGCCACCGGCTGAGCCGGCTGGAGAGCTGTCGGCGCACCTGCAGCCACATCCAGATGCCGAGGCCGAGCAGCAGCGGAGGCCAGATCCAGGAGAACACCGTCTGCGCGAGGGCTGACCCGCTCAGGGTGACACCACCGGCCACTGCCATGAACGCCGCCGGCCCGGCTGCCCACCGCTGCGGCTGGTCGGTGAACCGGACGGACAGCACCGCCAGCAGCGCCCAGCCGAGCGCAAAGGCCAGCACGACCCCAGCGACGAGGATGTTCGTCCTGGCCGGGATCACCGGCGCCACCACCACGACAACCGCCAGCACCAACCCGGCCAGCAGTGCAGCGGCCGTGACGACCTCCATCCGCCGCCCGGAACTCCTACTCTGACTCTGGCGACCTGGTCGCTGGAGGCCCCCTTCCGGCACCGTCTTTGCCCGCATGCCAGTAATCCTGGGGTTTAGTGATTGACGGTGGCGGCGTGAGAAAGCGCTGAGGGGGTTTTGCGGCCCACGATGACCGGCGCCTCATGGACGAGTTCGTCGTTGATGAGGGCGTCGACCATGAACAGGGCGAAGTCGATCCGGCGGGTGATGTTGCTCTTCAGGAGGGGGTCGCCGACGTGTCGGCTCCAGAGCGGTAGGCCCTGGCTCTCACCCTCTTCCAGGTCGCTGCCGCGCACAAGCGTCCAGCGGGTCTCGCTGGTGAAGATCCGTCGACACGCCTCGACCTGGTCGTCCAGGTTGACGCGGCCGGTGAGTTTCGCCAGCCGGGCGGCGAAGACCAGGGCCTTCACCTTCCAGGGGTACACGTCGTGGCCGTCACGGGTGATGTGCCAGCCGGACGAGAAGATCAGGCGGGCACCGGGCGGTGCGAGGTCGAGGACGGCCTGCGCCGTCCCCGAGGAGTAGTGCCCGCGGCCGATCGGGACCAGGACGGTCAGGACGCCGTCGCAGCCGGCGACCGCGCGCTGGATGACATCGCGGTCGTTGGTCGCCCCGGGGACAACGGTGATGCGGTCCCGAATCGGGCCGAGCTTGTCCACGCTTTCAGCGCGGCACACCCCGACCACCTCGTAGCCGTGATCCAGAGCGTGCTGGACCAGGTACCGACCGAGCTTGCCGGAGACACCGACGACGCAAACCTTGTGCATCCCCGGGCGATTCGACGGGGTGCGGTCGCTAGCAGCTTCCATGGCTTCACTCCAGACGTCCGTGAGGCCCCAGCAGGGGGTCGCCTCGGTGAGCAGGCCTTTCAGCCCAGCATCCCGCGCCCATCGAGTTCTGTCACTGCATGCCTCCCCACCTCTCCCGACTGCAGACCGTGGTCGATCTGGTGTGGGCGGCGCTCACCGCCCACGAGCGCGGTTAGGAGCGGACCAGGCGGGCGATCGCTTGGGAGGCTTCGGCGAGCTTGGCGTCACCTTCGGGCCCGCCGTGGCGGGCGGCGTCAACGACACAGTGCTTGAGGTGGTCGTCGAGCAGGCCGAGGGCAACGCCTTCCAGGGCGGAGGTCACCGCGGAGATCTGGGTGAGGATGTCGATGCAGTATTGCTCGTCCTCGACCATCCGGTGGATGCCACGGGCTTGTCCCTCGATCCGCTTGAGCCGGGCCAGGTAGCGGCTCTTCTCACTGATGTAGCCGTGGTGCGCGGCAGCTGGCTCGGCAGCCGGCTCGGCAGCCGGCTTGGCGACGGGTTCGGTGAGGGTTTCGGCATTCTCGATGCTCACGGGTGTCTCGCTTTCACGCACGGGCGTTGAGGGGTTAGGGGCGCCCGACGCCGACTGTAGGCCGTTGGTCGGTCGAGGGCTGCAGCTGGCGGCTGGGGGGAACGATGGTGTCGGGTCGCAGGTCGAGACGACGCAGCAGCTGGGCGTTGACGGCGACGACGATGGTCGACAGGGACATCAACAGGGCGCCGACCGACATCGGCAGGACGAAACCGATCGGGGCGAGGACGCCGGCGGCGAGCGGGACCGAGACCACGTTGTATCCGGCGGCCCACCACAGGTTCTGCTTCATCTTGCGGTAGCTGGCCTTGGACAGCTCGATCACCGACAGCACCGACCGGGGGTCGTCGCTGGCCAGGATGACCCCGGCGGAGGCGATGGCGACGTCGGTGCCGGCGCCGATGGCGATGCCGACGTCGGCTTGGGCCAGCGCCGGGGCGTCGTTGACGCCGTCGCCGACCATGGCGACCTGCCGGCCCTCGTGTTGTAGCTGCTGGACCTTGGCGGACTTGTCCTCGGGCCGGACCCCGGCGAAGAACCGGTCGACGCCGAGCTCGGCGGCGACGGAGGCGGCGACCGCTTCGGCGTCGCCGGTGATCATCACCACCTGCACACCATGGGCGTGCAGCGCATCGATGGCGTGCCGGGACTCCTCCCGGACTTCGTCGGCCAACTGCAGTGCGCCGGCGACCTGCCCGTCGATGAGCACGTGCAGGATGATCGAGCCCTCACCCCGCCAGGTCTCGGCGATCCCCAGCTCGGCGGCGTTGTACTGGTGCAGCAGGTTCGGTCCACCGACCTGAACCAGGCGGCCATCGACGGTGGCGGTGACCCCGACGGCGGGGGAGGAGCTGAAGTCGGTAGCCGGGGCGAGCACAAGATGCCGGTGTTCGGCGGCCGCCACGATGGCCCGGGCCAACGGGTGCTCGGAGTCGGCTTCAGCACTGGCCGCCAACGCCAACAGCTCATCCCCACCGCCCGCCTGAACGGCACCACGGTGTTCGCCGTGGTCGACGGTCTCTACGGCGGTGACCGTGGGCTGGCCCTTGGTGAGGGTGCCGGTCTTGTCGAACAGGACGGTGTCGACGGTGCGCATCGACTCCAGTGCCAGCCGGTCCTTGACCAGCACCCCGCCGCGGGCGGCGCGTTCGGTGGCGATCGCCACGACCAGCGGGATGGCCAGGCCGAGAGCGTGGGGGCAGGCGATGACCAGCACGGTGATGGTCCGCACGACGGCCTGGTCCGGCATGCCGAGCAGGGTCCACACGATCGCAGTGATGACGCCGGCGATCAGGGCGAACCAGAACAGCCAGGCGGCGGCCCGGTCGGCGATCCGTTGTGCCCGGGAGGTGGAGTTCTGAGCGTCGGCGACGAGTCGCTGGATGCCGGCCAGGGCGGTGTCGTCACCGACGGCGGTGATCTCCACGCGGAGTCCGGAGTCGGTGGCCACGGTGCCGGCGACGACCGGGTCACCGTCGGCGCGGCGGACCGGTTTCGATTCGCCGGTGATCATCGACTCGTCCATGCTGGCGGTGCCGGACCGGATCCGGCCGTCGGCGGGAACCCGGCCGCCGGGCCGGACCACGACGATGTCACCGAGCTGCAGGTCGGCCGGGGCAACCAGTTCGGTGCCGGTTGCGTAAGGGTTGTCGACGACGCGTTCGGCCTGGTCGGGCAGCAACGCGGCCAGCGAGTCCAACGCCGACGTGGTCTGGGCCAGGGACCGCATCTCGATCCAGTGGCCGAGCAGCATGATCACGATCAGCAGCGCCAGCTCCCACCAGAAGTCGAGCTCGTGGTGCACCAGGCCGAGACTGGCCGCCCAGGACGCGAGGAACGCCACGGTGATGGCCAGCGCGATCAGCAGCATCATGCCCGGCTGCCGGGACCGCAGCTCGGAGACCGCACCGGCCAGGAACGGCCGCCCGCCCCACACGTACATGACGGTGCCCAGCAGCGGTGAGATCCAACCGATCCAGCCGACATCGGGCAGCTGGTAGCCGAGCAGCATCGAGAACATGCCGGAGAACACGATCACCGGCACCGCGAGGACCAGCATGATCCAGAACAGCCGCCGAAATTGCCCAACATGATCACCGTGCCCACTGTGCTCACCGCCGCCGCTGTGGTCACCGTGCCCGCCGTGCTGGTGCTGGTCGTGCCCGGGCTAGGTGTTGGGGGGGGGGTGGTGCTGGACGTGCGCGCCCTCGTGTGCAGTCGGCGTG
>JAKDLH010000268.1 GCA_030452945.1 Microlunatus sp.
GTATTGGTTCGGGACTCCCAAGTGTGATGGGCCGCGTACTGTTGCCTTCGGCTTGGGTCGTGCCGCCCTCCACTACGGGCTAGGGTTAGGATCTCTGTCACGAACTCCGCCGGCCTGACTGCTAGACGGAAGTGACGATCCGCCTCGGACGTCCCCAGCCGACTCTCCAGGTCCCGGCGGACCCACCGGGACGGCGCGATGTCACTGGCTACGACGGGAAGACCCGCGCCGAGGTACTCCAGCGTCTTGAGCGGGAATGATGCGGTGTTGAAAGGAGAGTCGGCGTACGGTGTGATCCCGACATCCATCAGCTCGAAAAATGCCATCAACTCGCTTGGGTCGACTCTTCCCACGTACTCGACGTTGTTGCGCCGGCACAACACTTTGAATTTGTCGGACGCCGGCCAGTGCGGATCGACAGGACCGACCAGCAACAGGCTGATACCGGCATCGGCGATTGCCTCCAAGACGTCTAGGGAAATGCGTGCCGAGAGTTGGCCGACGAGTCCGACCACCGGCGAGCCAGGCGACACGTATGGAAGCCTTGCGGCCGATCGAGTTGGCCGGTCCGCGCCGTCACTGCTGAGCACCCGGCACCCGTTGCGTAGAGTCTGCACTCCTGGCCTAATTCCTGCCCATCGGGTCGCTAGCTCATCCGAGACGGCGACTACTGCGTCGGCCTCGGTCAGGCAGCGCCTCTCCAGGTCTTCGAGCCACGACCCTGAGACTCCCATCAGCCGGGCGCCCGCCTGGTAGTCGTCTGTTCCGTAGAGCACGACGGGAATGCCCCGAGGCCATCCAGAAGCCGCGTCCGTGAGGTAGGTGGCCACTACCGCAGTCGGCCGAACGTGTAGTCGTCTGAGGGCGGTTCGGATTTGCCATCTAATCAGGCGCGGGGTCAGCCACCTGACTAGCGGCCTCGTCGCGAACGGCGGCACCGACGGCGTGAACCGCAGCACCAGCGGGTCTCGTCGAAGGATCTCGACCCCACCGCGAGCCACCGGGATCCACCGTCCGCCACGCAGCGGAGAATAGCCTCGGTCCACCCACATCACGGGACCCCTCGTGGCCTCGACGAGTAGGCGGTCAGTACCGCGGATGTCGTCCCAGTTGACCCCTGCCAGCCACACTCGAACGCCGGCTGGCAACGACGAACCCGTCAGGTCGCGAACTCCGCGGCGACCGATGATCATGGACGACTTCCGTCTTGTCTGATCACCGGAGAGTTCGCCCCGGCCGCCTGGGCGAAGGCGACCGAGTCGGGATGAGCCGCAGCGCGCTCTAGAATCTCGGCGTGCTGGCGCACGAAATCTGCGATTGGAAACAGGCTCATCGATTTCGAGGCGATGGACTCCCGCTGGTGGGACCACGAGTCCCGGGCCTCAACGGCGGCGAGCATTGCACTGCTTAGCTCTGCCTTGTTGGGCTGTTCGCTGAAGCGCCATCGGGCGATCGAGTCCCAAGTCACCGATCCCGAGCATCCGACTGGGTTCCCAACCAAGTAGCCGCGCTGACCGTTCGGTCCCACTTGCTCCACTGCGCCTCCTGTATCGCTGCGGATGATCGGCAGGCCCGCCGCGAGAGCCTCCACTGAAGCCATGCCCCAACCCTCGTAGAAGCTGTCCATAACAAAGCAGTCCGAGGCCGAGAGAACCGCGGGCACGACCGAGGTGTTCTCGCGCAGGTGAATGCGGACTCGCACGTCTCTCGGCTGTGCCCCGATTAGCTTTACGACGTGTCGAGCGTAATTCGGATCGTCGACCCTTCCCGCTACGAGCAGATGGGAATCGGGAGCAGACCGTGCCATATCGGCGAAGGCGTCGATCAATCCGTAGGTGTTCTTCTCCGCACTGCACCGGCCGAGCGACGTGAACAAGAACTCGGTCGTCAGCCCGAGCCACCCCCGTGAGATGTTGCGGTCTGCGCGCGGGCGTGCCGCTGGGTCGTATCCGATTGGCACTGTGATGACCGCGTCGGCAGGGTACTGCGGGTTACCCGAAAGGTAGTGTTGACGCACGAACTGGCTTACGGCCACGAAAGCCGTGATGCTGGTGCTGCGTTCCGGTTCGCTTCGCCAGTCCGTAGTCAAGGGTGTTGGCGCTCCATGCAGTGTTTCCACAATCGGAAGCTTAAGGAGTCGAACAGTACCTAGACACCAGCTCGCGGGTGCGTGTGCGCTGACGACGTCGGGGTTTAACCCTCGCAGTGCGGCCTCGAGTTCGGCAGGTGACTGAGCTTCCATTACCTGCACCCCCTCAGCGATGAGCTGCTCAGCCAGGTAGCCACCGGGGGCACCGGTCTTTATGACGCTGACCGACCAGCCGACTGACGCTAATCGTCGAGCGAGCAGGGCCGCGAACTCATCCACACCGCCGACGTCCAGGACGTCCGTCAGGACGAGGCAATGACCCCGGCTCCGTTGAGACACGGCTGGTCCAGCGTCGTGCGGCTCGCGAGCGTTCGGTGGGAGCGCGACTGCATCGGCTAACGAGATCGGCGACATTCCTGGCACCAGCGGTGTGTCCCACGGCTCCAAAGCCGGCGACTCCTCACTTGACACCACTCGGTTCATCACCGCCCGAGCGAATCGTCGTACGGGAGCCGGCACTGCCCACGCCTTCGTCTGCAGCGCGAGAAAGGCCTCGTGGAGGTGATCGCGAAGCCTCATCTGGTCGTGCTCGAGGAGGAGTCCGGACGGACCGACGGGCCAGGTTCGGCCGCGGCGATCACTCCTAACATCGCGGTTGCCGCGAGTTCCGCTCCCCGCTCGTTAAGGTGCCCGCCGTCAGTGGTGTATTCTTTGCATATCTGGAAGTACACGTCGCCTTTGCTCGTCGTGTGCTTGTCCGATTTCCCATCGGGGCAGGTCGAAACTACCGCTGCCAGATCGAACAATCTTCCGGTATCGCCGTACTGCCCACGCATCATCTCGTTGTACTTCTCGATCGCAGCATTGTTCTCTGGAACCCACCGAGTAACGGAAACGGTGACGTGCAGGAAACGTACGTCTGGATAGTCGCGCTCCAACCGATCCATCATTGACTTGTAGCTGTGAAAGAGTGCGGGAACGTCGGTCTCCGCCTTGATGTCGACGAATCCCAGCTTCATAAATGCAATATCAGCGGCCGACCCGACCCCCTTCTGCCGCACCCACATGTCGAAGTCCTGCAGTTTGGATTGGGGGTTCTCGGTCTGGTTCAGCCAGCGATCCCCAAAGGACCCGTTACTCAGCGGCACGCCGTCGTTAACGACCGGGGGTTTCACGCCGTATTCCCCGAAGACGGCCGGTAGACCCTTCACGACAATGTCCGCTCCCACGGATCGGTGAGCAAAGAACACCCGTGTGTGGGCGATCGACTCGAGAGTGGGCGCATCCAGTGCGGTGGGCGGGGCGACCGAGGTCTCGCCCGAAGGGGTCGGCATAGCGGCACTGCTTGGCGCGTTTGATCCAGGCGAAGCGACCTCAGCTGTGCAACCCACCAGCACCATCGGCATCACGAAAACCAACGCCAGCCATACTAGATGCGTGCGCAAGAGAAATCCTTCCGAGTGACAAACGTACACGATCGTATTCGACCCGTCAGTCGGCATGCCCACAGTTAGAAGTGAAGGTCGGACCTGCGACCATTTGCGGTCGGCGAAGTGCGGGGCCAAGGGCCGAGATACGTAAATTAACGATCATATTAAGCTCGAATTCAAGAGTTCTGACAGCTAGTGATTCAACACAGTTGGTTCGACCGCAATGGGCCGAGCAACTCGATACTCGATCAGCGAGCCCCACGCTTGGCCAGCACCGCCGACGCCGTCTTCCATAGTATGAGGAGGTCAAGGGTGAAGGTCCAGTTCTCGACGTACCGCAAGTCAAGTCGGATGGCGTCGTCGCCCTCGAGGTCAGACCGACCGCTGACCTGCCACAAACCTGTCAACCCGGGCGTCACGAGCGCCCGCCGGTTGGCCTCGGACGGCATCTGAGCCAGTTCGTGCGCTAGGTGGGGCCGCGGACCGACCAAGGACATCGTCCCGTTCAAGACGTTGAACAACTGGGGCAACTCGTCGAGTGAAAAGTCTCGAAGGAACCTGCCCATGGGCGTGATCCGCGGGTCGTCGACTAACTTGAACAAGCCGCCCTTGCCCTCGTTCCTCGCCAGTAGATCGGACTTTCGCGTCTCGGCGTCCACCACCATGGAACGAAACTTGTACATCCAGAACTCCTCACCACCGCGGCCGACCCGCTTCTGACGGAACAAGATTGGGCCACCGTCCTGAAGCTTGATGAGCGCCGCGACTAGTATCAGCAGAGGTGAGATGACGACTAGGCCAAGCGTCGTTAGGGCGATGTCAGTGCTCCGCTTAATCACCTTCCGCCAGCCGGCGAAATGCGGTTCCTCGATATGGAGCAAGGGAGCGCCCATTAGCGGACGGATGTGCATTCGGGGGCCGGCCACCTCGACCAAGCCCGGGTCGACGAGCATCTCGACTCCGCTTCCCTCCAGCGACCACGCGAGCTTGCGGAGGTAGTTATAGCGTGTCGAATCGTCGCTCGTCACTGCCACCGCGTCGCAGTCCATTCTGGTCACCACGGCGTGCACGTCGGAGAGTTCACCCAGGATCGGCATGCCGAGATCGACGATGTCGGTCATCTCGTGGCGCGGCAGACAGGCGCCCACCACTTCCATTCCGCACTGGCTCTCCTTGTCGAGGCGTTGGCGGAGTTCGCTGGCCGCCGCGGCCGAACCGACCACGACAACGTGGCGAACACTGATGCCTCTGCTCTGGCGCCGGTGCAGGGCTTTGCGTGCGGAGAAACGCATCGATGTGCTCAAAAACACGGCGAACGGCACTCCGACCACGACGAGCGTGAGTAGCGTCTGCTGGCCCAGCAATCCGGCCGGGAA
>JAKDLH010000024.1 GCA_030452945.1 Microlunatus sp.
CCAGGTCGACCAGCCTTAGCCCGTCGGCGGACAGTTCCTTCCACTTCGCTGTGAAGCCTTTCCAGTCGTCGTCGACCCACAAAGCATGACCACCCGTCCCGGCCCGGAACACTCCGGCGTACTTGCGGGTTGAGCCGTCCTTCCAGGTCTCCAGGTCGACCAGCCTTAGCCCGTCGGCGGACAGTTCCTTCCACTTCGCTGTGAAACCTTTCCAGTCGTCGTCAACCCACAAAGCATGACCACCCGTCCCGGCCCGGAACACACCGGCGTAGCGACGCTTCCCCGAGATCACGTAGCTCTCCAGGTCGATCAGCCGTAGCCCGTCGGCGGACAGCGCCTTCCACTTCGCCGTGAAACTCGTCCAGTCGTCGCCGACCCACAGGGCGTGACCGTCGTTCCCGGCCCGGAACACCCCGGCGTAACGGATGCCGGCGCTATCGGCGATCAGATGGAACCGCGACGTGTGTTGGACTGTCTCGCGCATCACCGCGACCTGCTGGGCCGACAACCTCACCGGAGGCTGACAGCGTTGGTAGTAGCTCATCAGGTTGGCCCGGTCGGGACGAAAGGTCACCCCAGAGATCGCGAAGCTGGCGGGCCCCCCGCAGAGATCAGCGTCGACGTGGTCGGCGTAGTACTTCGGTCCCGGATCGGGTGCGGTGTCCCCCAGCAGGTCTCCGTCCAACGCGGCGGCGCCGCCCGACTTGACCAGCTCAACCATCGTGGCGGGGTCTGGTGTTCCCCAGCCCGGATGGGTGTGGAAGAGCCCGAGATAGTGGCCGATCTCGTGCGCCAGCACGATCCCGTTGGTGGCGAACTTGTTCTGCTGGTTGGTGATCGCAACGAAGTCGATGTTGTCGTGCGGAAGCTTGGCCCGCGCGGGCTGGGGCTGTCCCGTATCCGGCGGATAGGCGAACCAGTTCTGCGCCGGCTGGGTGGGGTCGCCACCGAGCACGCCGTGCCGCAGGAAAATCGTGAACTCACCGCGGTTCTTCGCCGCCACCGCGTTGGCTTCGGTCCACCAGCTCGAGCCGCCATTATTCAAGCTGTTGAGGCTGGTGTCTCTGCGGGGATGCCAGTCGGCTTTCGGGTTGAAGGCGAAGCGGATGTCCACGCACTCGAAAATGGCGTTCACCCCCTCGATCGCCTGGGCGAAGGCGCTCGACGTGACCGTGCAACCTCGCCCCCCGTCAGCATCGGTGAGGGGGATCGCGTGAATCCTGATCGTGTAGGCCATGGCCATGGTGCTGCCTCCTAGGACTCGGGTTGCCTGGGAACGGTCTTAGCCCCGAGTGAGCGATATAGTATCGGAGGAACAAGAATTTTCCCGAAAGTCGGGATCGAGGGCACCGGGGCCTACGGCGCCGGCCTCACCCGCCACCTGGTCGGTGCCGGTGTGACGATGATCGAGGCCCTGCGGGCCAGTCGACAGGTTCACCGGATGCGCGGCAACACCGACAAGATCGACGCCTACGCCGCCGAAACGACACTGGCAGGGACGAACTGTTCGGTCCCGAAAGACCGCGACGGAAACCTGGCTCAAACTCGTAGAGCCGTGTAACCGGCAACTTGTGGTCGCCGATGAGCCGATCGAGTCGTGAACCCTTACTCGTGATCGAGCCGATGTCGTCATGAGGTCAAGGCCAACGGTCCGCGATGGCCTTGGTCGTGTCGGTCGTCCAGCCGCGTTGCCCGCACTCAAGCTGCCACCGGTGCGAATCCGCCGTTTGTCGCGCAGCGGTACGGACCGGGGCGGATCGGATTCCGCTCGAGCTCATCGACCAGAGCAAGGCACTCGCCGAGTCGGCGTTCCTGGCCGCACCATCGGGCGGCGACCCCGGTTTCGGCGTTGGGGACGCTGGCGGTTTCCGGCATGGCGGCAATCGACCTGGCCAGCTCGAGAAGCAGCCGCACAACATGATCCACGTAGTCATCGGTGGCGAACGTGCCGGATCAAAACTGGACGGCAAACACGCGGGGGTGCGGGGCTCGCCTTCACCGTTGAGATCACCGAGATCGTTGCGGACCTCGTGGGCCGCGACGACCCGATCGAGGATCTTGAGGTGCATCTGATGCCAATGGAGACCTTCATCTCGGACGCGGAACTGACCGTCAGTCAGATCAGTGCCCACCGCCAGGGCGAGTAGGTGCGCAACCGCCATGACGCCGAAGGCTCGGGCCGCAGCCCGCGTCCGCGGACCCGTGCTGGAGTTAAAGGTCTGGGCCTGGGTGGCGATGGTAGGCGTAAACATGCTGTCCTTGTCCCGGCGCAGCGTCGACATCTCTGGCCGCCCCGACACTGTCGGTTTCGTCCCTCACCACCAGGGCACCTCGGCTTGGGTTGGCTTGGGTTCGGTGGGCGTGGCCTGGCTCGAAATTGCCGGATTCGGTCTGATGGTGACAGCCATAATGGGTCCGTTGCTTATCGCCCGCTGCAGCACATACTCGCCCGCACGCTGGCTGCCCGCCGGTCGCGGCATGTCTGCGTGCTGGTCACCGCCCAGCTAGCGGTGTGGTCGATCGGGATGCTGCTGCTCCACGCCGTGGGCTCGATCATTCGGCCCTGGGTCGATTCGACCACGCTTCTGCTCGCGGGCGTGGTGCTCATCGCGCTCTGGAGATGTCTCCGGCTAGGCGACACTGCGTCAACCGCCAGCACAGCCATCCTCCGATCCCCACGTACGGACGCCAGCCGACCGTGTCGTGCTGCGGTTCGGTGCCGTACACGCGCTCTGGTGCCTAGGCGGATGCTGGGTGGTGATGCTCCTGGTCACCCTGGCGCCGGGCGGGCACCTGCTGGCGATGGCGGCCGGCTCGCTGTGGATGTGGCAGATCATGCTGGCGGAGCCGGGCCCTCGACGGTGGAGTCTTCGCCTACCGTGGCGCTTCGCGCGCCTGGTCTCGTTCATGGTCCGTGCATCGCTGCAGCGTCGGGCCGATTGACGCTCGGCCCCACCCGGAAGCAACTGACGAAGACTACCCCTGGTCGCCGATGCCGAAGCCGACCTGACCGGTCATCAGGTAGTAGACGTACCAACCGAGCAGGAAGCAGGCCAGCAACCCCGCGAACAGCGCCAGGCTGACCCAGATCCGCATTCGCTTCTTCGACCTGGTGGTCGGGACCATGGCCGGACCCCACTCGCCCAGGTTCGGCTGCACCCGCGGCGGCGTACCAGCATTCAGGTTCAGATTCGAGAAGACCTTCGGCACCGGACCAGGGTAGTCGGGCGGCGGGTGCGCCTAACCGACGACGGCGATCTCGGTGGCGGCGCCGGGGCCGCTGTCCAGCAGGGTCTGGAACGCCTCCGCGCCGCGCAGCACCGGCACCTTGAGCGCGACGGCCTTGTCGTACTTCGACCCCGGCGACTCCCCGACGACCACGAACGACGTCTTCTTCGACACCGAGCCGGCGACCTTCCCGCCGCGGCAGGTGATGGCCTCGGCGGCAGAGTCCCGAGTGAACCCGTCGAGCGAGCCGGTGACCACGATGGACAGTCCGGCCAGCGACTGGTCGAGCTGGTCCGGCTGGTCGTCGCGCATCACCGCCCCCGCGGCCTGCCACTTGCGGACGATCTCGCGGTGCCAGTCGACGGCGAACCAATCGGTGATGGCGGTGACCAGAGTCGGACCGATGCCCTCCACGTCGGCCAGTTGCTCAGGGGTGGCCGCAGCCAGCGTGTCGATGGATCCGAACGCCCGCGCCACGTCGGGGGCCACACCCTTGCCGATGTGGCGGATGGACAGCGCAACCAGGAACTTGTCCAACGGTCGGGTCTTGGCCTCCTCCAGGTTGGCCAGCAGCTTCACTCCGTTGGCGCTCAGCACGCCCGCCTTGGTGGTGAACAGCTCGGTGGTAAGCAGCTTCTCCTCGGTCAGGTCGAACAAGTCACCCTCATCGGCTAGCAATCCGGCGTTCAGCAACGCCATCGCGGCCTGGTAACCGAGCATCTCGATGTCAAGACCCTGCCGGCTGGCCAGGTGGAACAGCCGCTCCCGCAACTGGGCGGGACAGGATCGTGTGTTCGGGCAGCGCAGGTCGGCGTCGCCCTCCTTTTCCGGCCGCAACTCGGTGCCGCACTCCGGGCAGTGGGTCGGCATCTCGAACGCGCGCTCGTCCCCGGCCCGCAGCTCGACCACCGGACCCACAATCTCGGGGATGACGTCTCCAGCTTTGCGCAGCACCACCGTGTCGCCGATCAGCACGCCCTTGCGCCGCACCTCGCTGGCGTTGTGCAGCGTCGCCATGCCCACGGTCGAGCCGGAGACGAGCACCGGCTCCATCATTGCGTACGGTGTGACCCGCCCGGTCCGGCCGACGTTGACGCCAATGTCCAGCAGCTTGGTGGTGACCTCCTCGGGTGGGTACTTGTACGCGATCGCCCAGCGCGGGGCACGTGTGGTCGAGCCGAGCTGGTCCTGCACCGACCGCTCGTCGAGCTTGATCACCACCCCGTCGATCTCATGCACCACCGAATGCCGATGCTCGTCGTAATGCTCGATGTAGGACCAGACACCATCCAGGTCCGGGCACAGCGTGCGCTGCGGGCTGACCGGCAGGCCCCACGCTTCCAGCGCTTCGTACGCCGTCGAGAGCCGGTCGAGTCGCACGCCGTCCACTACCCCCAGTCCGTGGCAGACGAAGCCCAGATGGCGGGAGGCGGTGACCTTGGAGTCCTTTTGTCGCAGTGATCCGGCCGCCGCATTGCGCGGGTTGGCGAACGACGCCTTCCCGTGCGCGACCAGTGACTCGTTCAGGGCGGCGAAATCTTCGATGGCAAAGAACACCTCGCCGCGGACCTCCAGCGTGGTCGGCAGCGGGTGGTCCTCGGTCGCGGACAGCCGGCGCGGGATCGAGGTGATGGTGGCGACGTTGGCGGTCACGTCCTCCCCGAACCGGCCGTCACCTCGGGTCGCCGCTTGGATCAGGCGACCGTTCTCGTACAGCAGGTCGATAGCCAAACCGTCCACCTTCAGCTCGCACAGATAGCCGGAGCGGGTGATCTGCTCCTCGCCGAGCTCACGGATCGCGCGCTGAGCCCAGCGGTCCAGGTCCTCGCGGTTGAACACGTTGTCCAGGCTGAGCAGCCGCATCGGGTGCTCGACCGCCGCGAACGTGGTGGCCGGCGGCCCACCCACCTGCTGGGTCGGCGAGTCCGGCGTCCGCAGGGCCGGGAACTTGCCCTCGATCTCGATCAGCTCACGCATCAACGCGTCGAACTCGCCGTCGGCGATCGTCGGCGCGTCCAACACGTGGTAGCGCCAGCGCGCCTCGTCCAGCTGCTCGGCCAGGTCGGCGTGGCGTTGCCGCGCCTCGACGTCCGGCTCAGCCTGCTCCGCGGCTGTGGTACTGGCGTGTGGGGGGTGCGTCACATCCGGAACTCTATGGCTCGCCGCCGACACCTCAGGATCGCCAGAAGCCCTCGTGTACGGCGCGCGCCCCGGGCAGATCGAACGGCCCGAGCACTTCGGTTGGTCGCTGACCGGCCCCGAATACGTCCCGGCAGGGCATCGTCAGGGTGGGGTTCTCGGGGTCGTCTCCGGTCATCTCGGCCAGCTCAGTCTCGGCGGTGGCGAACACCACCTTGGAGATGCCCGCCCAGTAGATCGCGCCCGCACACATCACACAGGGCTCGGTGCTGGTGTAGAGGGTGTAGGAGCGCAGGTCCCGCCCCAGGGTCCGAGTCGCGAGCCGGACCAGGTTGGTCTCGGCGTGGCCGGTCACGTCGGAGTCGGTGACTACGGTGTTCTGGGCGCTCAGCACGACTTCCCCGCTGGCGTCGGCCAAGACGGCGCCGAACGGATGGTTGCCGGCCTCGCGGGCTGCCCGTGCCTGCTCGATCGCGAGTTCGAGCCTGGGGTGGCCGCTCACTCCGCGTTCCCACGAGAGTCCCCGTCGCCACCGGCGAGGACGTTCTCGACCCGCCGCACCTTGACGTGCAGCATGTCGTCGTGGCCCGGTCGGATGTCGGCCTTGAGCACCAGCGAGACTCGCGGAGCCTGGGCCGCGACAGCCTCGGTGGCCCGCTTGACCACGTCCATCACCTCGTCCCACTCCCCTTCGATGGTGGTGAACATCGAGGTGGTCTCGTTGGGCAGGCCCGACTCGCGGACGATTCGTACGGCTTCGGCCACGGCGTCCCCGACCGAGGGATCACCGCCGGAGGGGGCAACGGAGAAGGCAAGCAGCATGAACTGAACGGTAGCCCAGTTGTCGAGATCACCTCAGTCGTAGAGACCTTCGTCGACGATGCCGGCCGCGGTGCGGACGGTCCGGAGCGCGAGCAGAGCGGACTGGCGCGTGAAGTCGGCCAGCCCGCAGGCGGGCGTGAGGACCATGTGGGTGGAGATTTCCGGTGGCAGTCCGAGCCGGCGCAGCGGGCCGAGCACGTCCGCGGCCACCTGGTCCGCGCTCGGCGGAGTCGAGCCCGGTTCGGCCGTTGCGAGGGCCCCGGCCAGCAACCACACGTTCTGCTCCAAGGAGGCCCCGATCGCGTCCCAGTCGGCGCTGGCCAGCAGCGCGAGGTCGAGGGCCAGACCGCGGATACCGGCGTCGGCCAACATGGCGATCGGGGCCTCGGGGGCGCAGCAGTGGACCACGACCGGGACGGAATCGACCCGATCGACCAACTGGCGATAGACCGTACTGATCTCACCGACGTCCACCGGGCGGTGCCGGCTCAGTCCGCTGGCGGTGTGGATCTGACCAGCCAGCACCGCCGGGAGCAGCGGCTCATCGAGCTGCACGATCAGCGACACCTCCGGGAGTCGGCGGGCCAGCTCGGCCACCAGATCGGAGATCCCCTGCTCCAGCGACTGGGCCACGTCACGCCGAGCCCCCGGGTCGGCCAGCACCTTGTCGCCGCGCGGGTGCTCCAGGCTCGCGGCTAGGGTCCACGGTCCCGCGAATCCGATCTTGAATTGACCCTCGTAGCCTTGGGCGACCTCCTCCAGCTGATCGAGATCGGACCGAAGGGTGGCCATGGCGCGACGATGATCACGAGAGGAGACGTCGCTCAGTCGCCAGCCAACCGACCGCAGGTCGAGGCCCAGCCCGCTGAGCAGAGCCGCCCCGCGGCCGATCATGGCAGCGCCTGGTCCGCGGGCTGGAAGCTCCGGCAGGTAAGGAAGAACTGAGCACTCAGCGAACGCGATCTTGAGCGCATCCGTCATGTCGGTGCCGGGCCAGGAGCCGATCCCGGTGGAGCCGACGCCCTCCGGGGTGATCATGGGGCTGGTGATCATGGCGCCGTTTCGGCGATGGTGGCGCTGCCAACCACCTGAGAGCCCCGATAGCTGACCAGCGCCTGGCCGGCGGCCACCCCGGCGATCGGCTCGTCGAGCCGGGCGACGATCCGATGGTCTTCGCAGGCGACCTCGGCGGCCACCGGCTCTCCGTGGGCTCGAACCTGCACGTTCCCGTGCCAGACACCCGCGATCGGCTGGTTGGTCCAGGTCGGTCGGACGCCAGAGATCTCACGGACCAGCAGCGACTCCCGTGGACCCACCGTCACGGTGTGGGTGACGGGAGAGATGTCGAGCACGTATCGGGGCTGACCATCGGCGGCGGGCGTACCGATCTTGAGGCCCTTGCGCTGGCCGATGGTGAAGTGGTGGGTTCCGTCGTGGGCACCGAGAGCAGTGCCGTTCTCGTCGGTGATCGCGCCGGGACGGCTGCCCAAGTGCTGGTCCAAGAATCCGGCGGTGTCCCCGTCGGCGATGAAGCAGATGTCATGGCTGTCGGGCTTGTCGGCGACCGCGAGTCCGAGCCCGGTCGCCTCGGCCCGGACCTCCGCCTTCACCGAGTCGCCGAGCGGGAACAGCGAATGCCGCAGCTGGTCCTGGGTCAGCACCCCGAGCACGTACGACTGGTCCTTGCCCGCGTCCACCGCGCGGTGCATCTCGATCCCGTCGGCACCGTGCACCAAGCGGGCGTAATGACCGGTGCAGACGGCGTCGAAACCGAGCGCGAGTCCCCGCTGCAGCACAGCGGCGAACTTGATCTTCTCGTTGCACCGCAGGCACGGATTCGGGGTCCGGCCGGCCGCGTACTCGGCCACGAAGTCATCGACCACCTCAAGAGCGAACTCCTCGCTCAGATCCCAGACGTAGAAGGGGATCCCGAGCACATCGGCGGCGCGTCGGGCGTCGTGGGCGTCCTCTTTGGAACAGCAGCCCCGGGCGCCGGTCCGGTAGGACTGCGGGTTCTTCGACAGGGCCAGATGCACCCCGGTCACCTGGTGCCCGGCCTCCACCGCCCGCGCCGCGGCAACGGCGGAGTCAACCCCGCCGGACATGGCCGCCAGCACTCGCATAGGTGGATCTCCTTCCGTTTGTGAACGCTATCGACGTGGTCGCCGACCGACCAGTCTTCCACGCTCCACCGGTGCCAATGGCCGTGCCGACGACGCTCACCCTCGGAGTCGGAAATTCCATCCACGGACGACTCTTCGCGGGCTGCGGTCGGCTTCGGCACGGGAATCGCCATCCATGAACGGCATTTCGTCTCAGGCGGCGGTCGGCTCGCCGACGAACTCGCGGCACCACTCCACCGACGGCCGGCGTGTCGTGGTCGAGACGCCGCGATCCCGTAGCGCGCCCTTGATGTCGGCCAACGTCTCCTCCGGGTGGTCGAAGACCTCTTCGGCCGTCACCAGGATGAACCGCCACCACCCCATGGCTTCGAGCGTGGTCCGCCGACGAATGTCGGCATTCCACTGCTTGGTGCTCTCGGCGTGTTGTCGTCCCTCGTACTGAACCGAGTCGGCACCGTGGCGTACCCAGCTGGCCGCTCGGGGCGGACCAGCGAGTCGCCCACGGCAACCAGATCGACCAAACCCACACCGTCGGCGGCCAGCTCCAGGTAGACCCTGGTCGGCGAGGCGACCGCCAGGCCCGATCTGGTCATCGTCGTGAGGTCCGGATCGGCTCGGTGTGCCATGATTCCCCGCCGTTGGGTCCGCGCGAACTGCCCCGGCGAGCTGATGTGCGTGACCGGTGACCGAGGCGCCCAGCCGCCCCACGGCCGCGCAGAGGTGTGGTGACTGACGTACGATCCGTCGGGCGCGATCAGCAGCACGGCCTGGTGTTGTCCGTTTGGTGGTGCTGTCTCCCGGTCGGCAGTGGTGTTGCCCGATAGCCTCGGCCACCCAGAGCGACGGTTTGAGGCAGGACCTAAAAGACACCTCTGGATGGAAACTCGCGGCTCAACCCGACCAGCGCGTGCCGCACGCGTCAGGTACGGGCGGCGGCACGGGCGCGAGACAGGACCTCGGGCAGCGCCCTGGCCAGAGCGTCGATGTCGGCGCCGGTGGAACTGTGGCCCAACGAGAACCGCAACGCCGAGCGGGCCTGGGTCACGCTCCGGCCGAGGGCGAGCAGCACGTGCGAGGGCTGGGCCACCCCAGCGGTACAGGCCGAACCAGTGGAGCAGTCCAAGCCGGCGGCGTCGAAGAGGAGCAGCAGGGCATCAGCCGAGCAACCTGGAAGCTCGACGTTCACCACGTTCGGCAGCCGTAGCGCGGGGTCGGCCGGACCGTGCACCACCGCATCGGGGGCGGCGGCCAGCACGGTCTCGACCAGCCGGCGGCGGAGTCGTTCCAGCCGCGCGCGCTCGGCGGTCTGGGCCTCGACCGCCACCTTCAGTGCCGCGGCGAAACCGGCCACCGCCACCACATCCAAGGTCCCCGAGCGGAGGTCCCGCTCCTGACCGCCGCCGTGCTGGGTCGGCTCCAAGCTCACCTCCCGCCGGGCCAGCAGAGCCCCGACCCCCACCGGGCCACCCAGCTTGTGCCCGGTGACGGTCAGCAGATCCAGCCCACTGGCGGCGAAGTCGACCGGTACGTGGCCCACCGCCTGGACGGCGTCGCTGTGTGCGAGCGCCCCCACCCTGCGGGCTATCCGAGCCACCTCGGCCACCGGCTGAAGCGTACCGATCTCGTTGTTGGCCCACATCACCGACACCACGGCCGTACGTTCGTCGACCGCCCTGATCAGCTCGTCGAGAATCACTACGCCCGACGTCGACACCTGGACCTCGACCAGATCCGCCCTCACCAGATCAGCTCCAAGCCGATCAGCCAGCCAGCGGGCCGGGTCCAGCACCGCGTGGTGCTCGATCGCGCTGATCACGACGCGGTCCCGGCCCCGGGGCGACGACGCCGCGTACGCGCCCTTGATCGCCAGGTTGTCGGCCTCAGTGCCGCCGGAGGTGAAGACCACTTCCGCCGGTTTGGCCCCCAGTGACGCCGCCACTATCTCCCGGGATTCCTCCACCACCCGCCGAGCCGCCCGGCCGGAGGCGTGCAGGGACGAGGGGTTGCCCACGTGGCCGAGCTGTGCGGTCATCGCCTCGATGGCGACGGGCACCATTGGCGTGGTCGCGGCATGGTCCAGATAGGTACGGGCCAGATCGGTACGGGCGGGCACGGATGCCATTCTCACCCCCCTGTCACCCGGGCGCCCTGTCACCCGGGCGCCCTGTCACCCGAGCGCCCTGTCACCCGAGCGCCCTGTCACCCGAGCGCTCAGCCTTTCCGGCGCTTGACCTCCTCGGTCACCGCAGGCAACACCTGCTGCAGGTCACCGACCACCCCGAGATCGGCGAGCGCGAAGATCGGCGCCTCCGGATCCTTGTTCACCGCAACGATCGCCTTGGAGGTCTGCATTCCGGCCCGGTGTTGGATGGCGCCGGAGATGCCCGCGGCCAGGTACAGCTGCGGGGACACGGTCTTGCCGGTCTGTCCGACCTGGTACGCGTGCGGATACCAGCCGGAGTCGACCGCGGCGCGAGATGCTCCCACAGCTCCGCCGAGGGCGTCGGCCAGGGCCTCCACGGCCCCGAAGTCGCCACCGGTGCCCCGTCCGCCGGAGATCACGACCCCAGCCTCGGTCAGCTCTGGTCGGCCGCTGGCCGCTTTCGGCTCCGACTTCACGATCCGGGCCCCCTTGGCGGCCTCAGAGATGGTCACCGACACCTCCGACACCGGCGCCTGCGTCGGCGCCGGCTCGGGCGCGATGGCGTTGGGTTTGACAGTGACCACCGGCACCCCGTGGGTGACCGAGGCCCGCACCGTCCAGTTGCCGGCGAACACCGACTGGGTAGTGGCGGAGTCGGCGGCCAGGTCGGTCGCATCGGTGATGATCCCCGAGCCGAGCTTGACCGCCAGCCGGCCGCCGATCTCCTTGCCCTCGGCAGAGGAGGTGATGAGCACCGCGGCCGGCTGGCGTTCAGCCACGATCTGGGCCAGTGCCTCAGCTTTGGGTGCGACCAGGAACTCCTCGATGGCCGGGTCGAGCACCGACAAGACAGCAGTCGCCCCGTACTCGCCCAGCGTGTCGGCCACGCCAGCGGCGTCGGCGAACACGACGGCGACCGGCTTGCCGACCCGGCGGGCCAAGGTGAGCAACTCCAACGTGGGCTTGGCCACGCGCCCGTCGGCGATCTCGGCGGCGACGATGACTTCGGTCATGAGTTTGGATTCCCTTCTGGTGAACTCGAGCGACTCAGATGAACTTGCCGGTGGCCAGGAACTCCACTAATGCCGCCGATCCGGCACCATCGTCGTCGGGCACGATCTGGCCGGCCTCCTTGGGAGGTCGGGGCGTGGTCTGATCGACCTTGCTCCACGCCGCGTCGAGCCCGACGGACCCGGGGTCGATGCCCAGGTCGCTCATCCCCCAGGTCTGCACCGGCTTCTTCTTGGCGGCCAGGATCCCCTTCATCGACGGATAACGCGCCTCCCCGGACTGGTCGGTCACGCTCACCACCGCCGGCATCGTCGCCGTCACGGTCAAGCTGGCGGTATCGGTGTCCCGCCGTACGGTGACGGCTCCGTCGGCGACCTCAAGGCTGGCGCCGAGGGTTGCGGCCGGCCAGCCGAGGTGCTCGGCCACCATCACCGGGACCACACCCATCGCGCCGTCGGTCGAGGCCATCCCACACAACACCAGGTCCGGCTCGGCCTTGCGGACGGCCGCAGCCAGGATCGCGCTGGTGGACAAGGCGTCGGAGCCCGCGACCGCGTCGTCCAGCACGTGAATACCGGCCGAGGCGCCCATCTGCAGCGCCCGTTTGATTGCGGTAGCGGCATCGTCTGGGCCCAGCGTCAAGACCACCACCTCGACGGCATCACCTTCTTCGGCGACCCGCAACGCCTGCTCGACCGCGTACTCGTCGAGTTCGGACAGCAAGCCGTCGCTCGCTTCCCGGTCCACGGTGTGGTCCGCGGCGAAGCCCCGCTCCCCCGTCGCGTCCGGAACGTACTTCACCAGAACCAGGATCTTCATTCCCTCTTCCTCTCTGTACCGTGCCGTGCGTCGTGTTCGCCTGCCGCACCTGCTGATCCAGGGCACAATGTAGGCGCGCCGACCCAACTCCCACACCCGGAATCGAGCAGCACTGCCGACATGAGCCCTCTGCCTGCGATCCTGCCACCTCCGGTGGACTCCTCCTGCCTCGGCGCCCGCCTGGTCGACGGCGGAGCCCGGTTCGGCTTGTGGTCTCCACGGGCCACCAAGGTCGAGGTGGTGCTGGTCGGCGAGGACCGCGGGCAGCGCAACATCGACCTGCACCGCGGCCACGATGGTGTCTGGCTAGGCCAAATTGGGGGGGTGTCGGCCGGACAGCGATACGGTTTCCGCGTGCACGGCCCCTGGGCGCCCTATTCCGGCGCTCGGTTCAACCCGGCCAAGCTGCTGCTGGACCCGTACGCTCGCGCCATCACCGGCGGAGTCGACTACAGCGGTCCGATCTCCGACCACAGCGAGACCTCGGACTACGAGCCCGACCCCCGGGACTCCATCGCCTCGGTGCCGCTCGGCGTGGTGGTGGCCGACACACCGCCTCCCACGCCTCTCGCCAGACCCATCCCGATGGCCGACACCGTCCTCTACGAACTCCACGTCAAGGGCTACACCCGGCTGCACCCCGCCGTCCCCGAGCACCTGCGTGGCAGCTACGCCGGACTCGCCTACCCCGCCGTCACCGCTCATCTCCAGCAACTCGGGGTCACCAGCGTCGAGCTGCTGCCGGTCCACCATTTCGTCTCCGAGCCGTTTCTGATCCGCCGCGGATTGTCGAACTACTGGGGTTACAACACCATCGGCTTCTTCGCCCCCCACGCCGCGTACGGCTCGGTCGGCACCCTCGGTCAGCAGGTCGCCGAGTTCAAGGAGATGGTGTCCGCCCTGCACGCGGCGGGTATCGAGGTGATCTTGGACGTGGTCTACAACCACACCGGTGAAGGCGGTCACGAGGGACCGACGCTGTCGTTCCGGGGCATCGACCACTCCGGCTACTACCGGTTGGCCGACGATCTGCGCAGCGACTACGACGTGACCGGATGCGGCAACTCCGTCGACACCTCTCAACCCGGGGTGCTGCGCCTGGTGGTGGACTCGCTGCGCTATTGGGTCACCGAGATGGGCGTGGACGGCTTCCGGTTCGATCTGGCCACTACCCTGCTCCGCGACGAGCAGCATCACGTCGACCTCCACCACGAACTCCAGCAACTGCTGAGCGAAGACCCGGTACTGGCGTCGACCAAGATCATCGCCGAGCCGTGGGACCTCGGCCCCTACGGCTACCAACTGGGCGGGTTCGGCCCCCGCTGGAGCGAATGGAACGACCGCTTCCGCAATCAGGTCCGCGACTTCTGGCGCGGCAACACCGCCGGAGTAGCTGAACTGGGCAAGCGACTGTCCGGCTCCGCCGACATCTTCGACCACCGCGGCCGCGGCACTTCCGCCAGCATCAACTACGTCACCGCGCACGACGGGTTCACGCTGCGAGATGTGGTGACCTACGACGTCAAACACAACGGGGGGAACGGAGAGTCCAACCGCGACGGCAGCGACGACAACCGATCCTGGAACTGCGGTCTCGAGGGCGAGACCGAGGACCCCGTGATCACCGCGTTACGCCACCGACAAGCAGGCAACCTGCTGGCGACGACGCTGTTGGCCGTCGGGGTCCCGATGATCACCGCCGGTGACGAGCGAGGCCGCACCCAACACGGCAACAACAACGCCTACTGCCAAAACGGACCGCTGTCATGGCTGCACTGGGAGACCGAACCCGGCTGGGACGACCTGCACTCTTTGACCTGCCGGCTGCTGGAGCTGCGAGCCGCGCATCCCGTGCTCCGCTGCCGGCGATTCCGGCACGGCGAGCCCGTGCTCGACGCTCGAGGCGAGTCCACCGGACGGAAGAACCTGGCCTGGTTCGGCGGCGGGGACGCCGAGCTGACACGGGCGGAGTGGCACGACCCGCATCGGCGGACGCTCGGGTTGTACCTCGCCGACGACGACGCCGAACGCGACCATGACGACGCTTTCCTGATCTGGCTGCACGGCGGTCCGGATCCGATCCAGGTGACCCTGCCCGATGGCGTCTGGGCGACTACGTACACCGTCGTGGCGCACACGGGTCGGCACGGCGAACTGCCGGAGGACAAGGTGCCAGCCGGCAGTCGGATCGTGGTGCCCGGTCGGACCGTGGTGGTGCTGCAGGTCGACTGATTCTCCGGCCGGTGCCGAACTCAGGGTCGGACGAGCGCCGACAGGGCCAGCCGTGCCGCCGGAGAATAGGACAACACCGCGGGGGCGCGACCCGACACCACGAGCACAGCGACCGATCCGCCGCTCGGTCGAGCGATCACCTCGTGGTCGAGCACCAAGTCCACCGGACCGATCTGAGCGCGCCATCGCCAGGTGCGGCTCAACGGGTCGACGGCGATGATCTGGAAGGACACCGCCAAACCGCCGACGCTGATCACGCGTCCGGTCAGTCCCGGCTGCAACTCCCGACTCGGTGTCTCCACGTCGGCGATGAACGGCGCCCACTGCGCCCAGCTGTCGAGGTGGACGTAGCGTTGCCAGACCTCGTCCGGTGCGCTGTCCCCGGCCGCCGCTAGCGTCCTCCGCACGCTGTCTCCTCCTGTCGTCGACGCCAACCCGGCGTCTACGGCAGCCACCGTAGCGCCGTGGACTGCCGGCTCCCCCGCCGGTGCGGAAACGCTCACGCTGGACGATAGGTTTGTCAGGTGACCGACGTCGATGTGCCCGAAACCACCTCCACGACGACCGCAGCATCTACCACTACCGCCGACCAGCCGGTCGTCATCGGCAATCCGATCGGTCGGATCCCGGTGACCAAGGTCTCGCCGGTGATCGAGGGTGGCGCCTATCCGGCCAAGGCCGCGGTCGGCGAGGAGTTCGAGATCCGCGCGACGGTGTTCCGCGAAGGTCACGACGCGGTCAACGCCTCGGTGATCCTGCGAAGTCCCTCAGGTGCCGCGACCGAGGTCCGGATGAAGCCGACCACGCCGCTGGGCTTCGACTGGTGGCACGCGTACGTGAGGTTGGACACCGAGGGGCTCTGGACGTTCCGGGTGGAGGGCTGGAGCGACCCGTGGGAAACCTGGGTGCACAACGCCGAGATTAAGATCCCGGCCGGCATCGACGTCGAGCTGATGATCACCGAGGGCACCGCCCTGATCGACGCCGCCGCTGATCGGGCCCGGGCGACCGGTGATGACGACACCGCCTCGACCCTCACCCGCGCCGCCGAGGGCCTGGCCGCACCGCGGCAGGTAGAGGATCGTCTGCTGGCCGCGCTCGCGCCTGAGGTCCGGGCGGCCATGATCCGGTTCGGCCCTCGTGAACTCGTCTCCCCGACCCCGGAGCACCCCGTCTTCGTGGATCGCCGACGAGCCCTGTTCGCCAGCTGGTATGAGTTCTTCCCCCGCTCCGAGGGCGCCCACCAAGACGAGTCCGGCGCGTGGGTGTCGGGCACCTTCGACAGCTCGCACGACCGGCTCGAGGCCGCCGCCGCCATGGGCTTCGACGTGATCTACCTGCCACCGATCCACCCCATCGGTGACGCCTTCCGCAAGGGTCCGAACAACACGCTGCAACCCGGTCCGGGCGACCCGGGGTCACCCTGGGCGATCGGCAACGCCGACGGCGGCCACGACGCCATCCATCCCGACTTGGGCGACTTCGACGCTTTCGACCGGTTCGTGGGCCGGGCGAACGAGCTCGGCATGGAGGTCGCGCTCGACTTCGCGCTGCAGGCCTCCCCCGATCACCCGTGGGTGAACGAGCACCCGGAGTGGTTCTTCGCCCGCGCCGACGGCACGATCGCGTACGCGGAGAACCCGCCCAAGAAGTACCAGGACATCTACCCGATCAACTTCGACACCGACCCCGAGGGCATCTACGCCGAGTCGCTGCGCATCCTCAAAGTCTGGATGTCGCACGGCGTCCGCATCTTCCGGGTCGACAATCCGCATACCAAACCGGTGGACTTCTGGGCCTGGCTGATGCGTGAAGTGCGCAAGACCGACCCGGACGTGCTCTTCCTGGCCGAGGCGTTCACCAAGCCGAGCATGATGCACATGCTCGGTAAAATCGGTTTCCACCAGAGCTACACCTACTTCACCTGGCGCAACGAGAAGTGGGAGCTCGAGGAGTACCTGACCGAGCTCAGCACCGAGACCGATGCCTTCTTCCGGCCGAACTTCTTCGTCAACACCCCTGACATCCTGCCCACCTTCCTGCAATGGGGCGGCAGGCCAGCGTTCACTATCCGGGCCGTGCTGGCCGCCACGCTGGCCCCGACCTGGGGGGTCTACGCCGGGTTCGAGCTGTTCGAGAACGATGTGCTGGCTCGCGGCCGTGAGGAGTACCTCAACTCCGAGAAGTACCAGTACCGGCCGCGCGACTGGGCCGGCGCGGAGGCCAGTGGGGAAAACCTCAACCTGCTGCTCGGTCGGCTCAACCAGATCCGTCGGGAGCATCCTGCCCTGCAGCAGCTGCGCAACCTGACATTCCACCACGCCGCTCACAGCCAGGTGATGGCCTTCTCCAAGAGGTCCGGCGACGATGTGGTGATCGTGGTCTGCAGCCTCGATCCGCGCGCCATCGTGGAGACCGAGGTCTACTTGGACTCCGAAGCGCTCGGGATGAGCCCGGGTGAGGTGTTTTTGGTGCACGACGAGATCACCGGGCAGTCTTGGCGCTGGGGGCAGCGGGCCTTCGTCCGTTTGACGTTCGACGATCCCGCGCACGTACTCAGTGTGGTCGCCCAAGGCGACTCCCCGTATCGGCCACGAGCCGCGGGCTGAGGCGAGCGGGGGTGATGGATACCGAGATCGCCGATCAGTTGCTGCGTCATCTGAGCGAGGCACGGTGGTTCGCGGGCAAGGGACGACGCGCCGAGATCGGATCGCTGACTCCCCTGCCATGGTTGACGCCGGCCTCGCAGTGGCCCGCACTGCGGGTGGAGATCGTCCGGGTCGACTACCCGCCGGCCGAGGAGGCGGAGCCGACAGGCATCGATGAGGATCAGGTCTGGCCACAGGAGTTGTACCAGCTCATCGTCGCCTACCATCGAGCCCCGGTGCCCGGTCTGCAGCACGCCGAGATCGGACGAATCACCGTCGACGACCTCGGCCCCACTGTGGCCTACGACGCCACCCAGGACCCGGGAGCCTGTGCCCAGATCTGGCGGCTGCTGCTGGACGGGGCCGACGTCAGCGACCGTGCCGCCGAGCTGGTGTTCCACCGCGCGGAAGCGAGCGAACTCGATCCGGACGCGACCCCGCTTCCGTTCACCGGACAGCAGAGCAACACCTCGGTCATGCTCGGCGACGTGGCCATGATCAAGTTCTTCCGCCGGATCGAGCTCGGCCCCAACCTCGACATCGAGGTGCACGACGCGCTGGCTCGCGCCGGTGTCGCCGACGTCGCCCGGCTCTACGGTTGGGTGCGCGCCCAGTGGCACCAGGACGGCATCCCGGTCGAGACTGACCTGGCGATGGCGGTGGAGAAGCTCGCCGACGCCGTCGACGGCTGGGGTCTGGCGCTGGACAGTCGGCGAGCCGACGGCGACTTCGCCTCCGACGCCGCGCAACTGGGTCACGCGCTGGCCGTGATCCACCACGCGCTCGCCGACACCTTCCCGACGGTCGAGGCCGACGGGGCCGGAATCGAGACGGTGATGCGGCAACGGCTGGCCGCGGCTGAGCAGGTCGCTCCGGTGCTGCTGGAGGTGGGCGACGGGCTGGCGGCGGCGTTTGCCCGGCTACGCGAGGATGCCCTGGCCACCCAGCGGGTCCACGGTGACTTCCACCTGGGGCAGACGCTGAAGACGCCGACCGGCTGGAAGATCATCGACTTCGAGGGTGAGCCCGCCAAGACCATGGCCGAGCGGGTAGCTCTGGATAGTCCCTGGCGCGA
The DNA here is from genome assembly GCA_030452945.1 of Microlunatus sp. Taxonomy (GTDB): domain Bacteria; phylum Actinomycetota; class Actinomycetes; order Propionibacteriales; family Propionibacteriaceae; genus Microlunatus. The sequence goes on from JAKDLH010000024.1 coordinate 18,241, forward strand.
CGTGGCCGGGATGCTGAGATCGTTCGACTACGCCGCGGCCACCGTCCCCGGTCCAGGGGCGGCGCACTGGCTCGCCACCGCCCGCGAGGCATTCTTGACCGCGTACGCCGGCGGACCGCTCACCGACCGCGACCGCGCGGTGCTGCGGGCTTACGAGGCCGACAAGGCGGTCTACGAGCTCGTCTACGAGGTGCGCAACCGGCCGGACTGGACAGCGATACCACTCGGTGCGATCCGCACCATCGGCAACGAAGGAGACCACTGATGGCATCCGACCCCGGCGGTGAGTTGACCGGCTGGGACCTCACCGGGTTCCACCAAGGGCACGACACGGAGTGTTGGCGTCGACTTGGGGCACACGAGATCACCCTCGCCGGCTCCGAAGGGGAACAGGTCGTCGGCACCAGGTTCGCGGTCTGGGCTCCGAACGCACAGGCCGTACGACTGGTCGGTGACTTCAACTACTGGAACGGCGATGCCAGCCCGATGCGCCCGGTCCCGGGTTCCGGGGTCTGGTCGCGGATTGTGGAAGGCGTCGGCACCGGGGCGCTGTACAAGTTCGAGGTGCTGGGCGCCGACGGGGTCTGGCGCTTGAAGGCTGATCCGTTCGCCCGGTTCTGTGAAGCGGCGCCGCACAATGCGTCGATCGTCTATCGAAGCCAGTACGTCTGGGGCGACGACGACTGGCTCTGGTTCCGTGGGCAGAAGAAGCAGTATCAGGAACCGGTCAGCGTCTACGAGGTGCATCTCGGCTCCTGGCGCAAGGGACTGACCTACGTGGAGCTGGCCCGCCAGCTCGTCGAGTACGTGACCTGGCAGGGCTTCACCCACGTCGAGTTCATGCCGGTGGCCGAGCACCCTTACGAGGGCTCTTGGGGCTATCACGTCACCGGCTACTTCGCGCCGGTCTCCCGATTCGGCTCTCCGGACCAATTCCGCTATCTGATCGACGAGCTGCACCAGGCCGGGATCGGGGTGCTCATCGACTGGGTACCCGGTCACTTCGCCACCGATCCGTGGGCCCTGCAACGGTTCGACGGCACTGCCCTGTTCGAGCACGAGGATCCCCGACTGGGCTGGCATCCCGACTGGGGCTCCTACATCTTTAACTTCGGCCGCAACGAGGTGCAGTCGTTCTTGATCTCCAACGCCTACTACTGGCTGGAAGAGTTCCACATCGACGGTCTGCGGATCGACGCGGTGGCTTCGATGCTGTATCTCGACTACTCCCGCGAAGCCGGACAGTGGGTGCCCAACAAGTACGGCGGGAACGAGAATCTGGAGGCCGTCGAGCTGCTGCAGCGGGTCAACGCCCACAACTATCGCCGCCAGCCGGGGATCATGATGATCGCTGAGGAGTCGACCTCGTGGCCCGGCGTCACCCGCTCGGTGGCCGGCGGCGGACTGGGCTTCGGGTTCAAGTGGAACATGGGCTGGATGAACGACTCGCTGCGCTATCTCGGCCGCGAGCCGGTCTACCGCCAGTACCACCACCACGAGATGACTTTCGCCCTTACCTACGCCTACTCCGAGAACTTCGTTCTGCCGATCAGTCACGACGAGGTGGTGCACGGCAAGGGTTCGATGTTCGAGCGGGTGCCGCAGGACGAATGGCGCAAGTTCGGCACACTGCGGGCGTTCTATGCCTACATGTGGGCCCATCCCGGCAAGAAGCTGCTATTCATGGGCACCGAGTTCGGGCAGCGCCGGGAATTCTCGGAGTCCCGCAGCATCGACTGGGACACCAGCGCCCACTGGGGCCACCGGGGTGTGCAGCGGCTGGTCAAGGACCTGAACGGGGTGTACCGGCGTCACCCAGCGCTGTTCAAGCTGGACAGCGATCCCGCCGGCTTCCGCTGGATCGACGCCGACGATGCCGGCGGCAACATCTTCTCCTGGCTGCGGTTCGACGGCGAGGGCCAGATGCTGGCCTGCGTGACGAACTTCTCCACCGAGCCCCGTCCGGACCACCGGATCGGCTTGCCGGCCGAGGGCGCTTGGCAGGAGATCATGAACACCGACGCCGACGTCTACGACGGCACCGGCCAGACCGGCAATCTTGGCGAGGTGATCGCCCATCCCGTGCCGTCGCACGGTTTCCCGGCCTCGGCCAACGTGAGCGTCCCACCCCTGGGTGCGGTCTGGTTGCTGCACCAGACCGTGGCGACGGAGGAGACGGCAGAACCGGAGCAGGTCGAGGCGGGCACACGGGCCGCCGCCAAGCAAGCCTCACCGACGCCACGACCACCGGCTGCCCAGGAGAACGCAGCGCCGGAGGCGGAGGCGGCGGAGTCGGCGCCAACGACAGTAAAAAAGACGGCCGCCAAAAAGACCGCGACCAAGAAATCAGCCGCCAAGAAGGCCCCGTCGAAGAAGACGGCCGCCAAGAAGACCGCGACGAAGCAGACGGCGACGAAGCAGACGGCGGCCAAGAAGACGGCGGCCAAGAAGACGGCGGCCAAGAAGACCACGACGAAGCAGACGACGGCGAAGGAGTCCGCCGCCAAGAGGCCCGCCAGGAAGACGACTCCCCCGCCGGAGTCGTGAGTGTCACGGTCCGTCTCCTAGCGACTGGCGACGGGATGGCGATCCTCAGCTGGGCGGCCGAAGGTGGGGAGCCGGTCGACGGCGAGGATCTCCGCCGCGTCCTGAGCGCGGCGGCGGAGGATGCCCTGGCCGGCGGCCTGCGCCGGATCGAGATCGTCGTGCCGGCGACTGACTGGATCGCACGGCGCGCCGTGCTCCGTTCGGGCTTTCGGGTCGAGGGGTCCCGCCGGTCGGTGGCTCCCGCCGACCGTGGCGCGTTCGACGATCTGGTCCTCTTCGCCCGCCTCGGCACCGATGTCGTCGGCGGACCGCACGGCTTCTCCTCGGTGATGAACACCGTTCTGCCGCGCAAACGGGTGATCGCCCATGTGTTGATCCGCGACGCCGAAGATCGGATCCTGCTGTGCGACACGAGGTTCAAGTCGGATTGGGAACTGCCCGGCGGTGTGGTCGAGCCCGGGGAGACCCCGCGAGCCGGGGCCATCCGGGAAGTTCGGGAGGAACTTGGCATCGAGCTCGAGGTCGGTCAGCTACTGGTCATCGACTGGATGCCACCGTACCTGGGCTGGGACGACGCGATCGAGATGATCTTCGATGGCGGCCGGGTCCAACAGAGCGAGCTCGCATCGTTCGTCCTGCAGGACAACGAGATCTCCTCGGTCGCGCTGGTCAGCCTGGACGAGGCGACGAGCTTGGTGACGCCGCTGTCGCACCGCCGGCTGAGCGTCGCGGTGTGCCTGCCCGACGACCAGACCGCATACCTGGAAGACGGTCGCCGAATGTAGAGTCCGCTCCGAGCAGCTCCGCCGATCAATCGCCGTTGTCATCCCCGACGCCGAGCAAGGCCTGTCCTACGGAGCACCTGCGTTCAGGATCGCCGGCAAGCCCATCGCCGGCTTCTCGGCAGCGAAGAACTGGATCAGCTACTTGCCCCACAGGGTCCACGGGGAGTTTGATCGCCCCCTTAAAGACACTGAAGTCGGCGAGGTCGCTCTCGGCAATACTCGAGAGCACGTCACTGCTGTGGCGGCGCCGCGTGCCCCCCAGGGTCACGCTCGACGCGGGGGCTCTCCTCGCGCTGGACCTAGACGACCGCCGCG
>JAKDLH010000269.1 GCA_030452945.1 Microlunatus sp.
AATGCATCTAAGGGGGCCGGTCGATCGCTTACGTATGGTCTGACGGGTGCTACCAGCGACGTTCGCAGCGTTTTGGTGTCACGCAATGACGGGACTAGCGTGCTCTTTCTGTGGCGAGACGTAGCCGTGTGGGACGTTAATACGCGCCGCGAACTCGTAGTGAAGCCCGCGACGGTGACGGTGAACGTGGGTCAGCGTTCATCAATCCGAGCCTACAAGCCTTCAACATCGAATGGTGCCTTGCAGTCGGCTGCCAGTACCTCCGGCATGTCGTTGCCGATCACCGGCGAGGTCTGGGCTCTGGAGATTCGGAACTGACGTTTTTCCCATCATCGCCAGGGTCGGGAGCTCGCCGGTTGTCGATCTCCCGACCCTGCTCGCCTCGTCGCCGGCGGATCAGCATAAAGCCAGTGGTCAGACCGCCCAACACGAACACGGCTACAGCACCACCGGCGATATATCCTCCATCAATCCCTGATCCGTCAACGGGGGCAGTGGCAGAGGTCGACTGCTGGCCGCCTGAGATCTCGCCCGCAGACGATGGCGGGGTGCCCAAGGAGAGTATTGAGTCTGCGTTCCCGGCTGGGCTGCCCACGTCCAGCACGAGCGGCGCCTCGCCAAGATCACCGCGCACCCCACCTCCCGCGCCAACTGCCTGCAGTTTGCTGCCACTCCACACCCCGAGCTTGCGACCGCCGCCGCCCGTCGAGATCTCGAGGGGGATGGGCGGACGGGAGAGGTCTACGGCCCCCCGAGTAATCGCCCCACGTCGCCAGACCACGACGACGCTCGAGCCGTCAGCGCGATCCAGTTGTAGCGACTGCACATCGGGGTCCGCCGTGACTACCTTAATCTTGTCGGCTGTGCTCCCGATCTCGGTTGATGGGGCCGTGTTCGCGGCTGTGAGCAGATTTCTAACTTCGGTGTACGCAGGCGTTTCAGAGAAGTCATTCCGCAGCAGTCCGAAATGACGTTCTTGGTCTACCAGCGATGGGTCAGGTTTACCATCAACCAGTTGGTAGATAAATGTTCGGGCGACCCCCGCGCGATAGTTCTCCAGAAGTGTGCGGACGAGGTAGTCGGCCTTGGCCTGTTCTGACACAGGTCGTTGGCGGTCGGTCTGTGATGTGGCGGTGTGATAGCCTACCTCCGTGACAAACAGGGGTTTGCCCGGCGCGTTAGCCCGAGCCACGGCTAATTCTGCCGAGAGATTGTCTTCGGGTGGCCCTCCAGCGGCGTAATTGTGCAGGTTGGCGATGTCTATGTAAGCGGAGAGCCCAACAAGATCGCCAACCCGCTGACGTCGTCCCACTGAAGGGCCGAGTACCGGTACACCATTCCAAATTGGGTCGGCGCGCACGGCTGTAAAGAACTGCTGCTGGAACTGACCTACTTGCTCTCGCCAAGTGGGGCCACCGCGCAGATCCCACTCGTTTGCGGGCTCCAGACTTTCGACCCCGTCGCGGATATTCATGGAATTCACGACGGCAAGGGCCTCTTGTCCTGACGGAAGGACCTTGGATTGACCAGCCGATCCCACGACAAGATTCAGTTTGATCCCGCGTGAAAACGCATCCTTGAAGATTGCTACCAGAGGAGCCTTCGGTCGTGCTGGCGCCCCGTCTCGGATGTGGCGTACGCCTAGTCTGCTCAAGCTCTGCAAGAGCCGTCCACTCTCGGAATACGCCTCGTCTGTATAGCGGAAGTGGGTCACCACGCCGACCGAGTCGATGAAACCTTGCGCCGGTTCCATCGCCACCGTGGTGCTCGAGCCCTCAGCCGAAGGGGCAGTACTAGCCTGACCCAGGCCAACAGCAGCGGTGCATGGTATGAGGATTGCTGCCACCGTGGCGACTCGGGTCGCGAGCAAGACCCGAGAGGAAAGACGGCCACGCCGCAGGTTCACCGATCGCATTCTTGGAAACGCCTCCACTTTGCTTGCCGTGCAGGCACAATGTGATCAGTCCTGTCTCGGTGCACGTCACTGAGGTTACGTGATCGACCGCGACGAGGAGTACCAAACGTGAGTTCCGCCGTGACCAGCGGTCGCTTGACCTTGAAGACCGAGGCTCGAGCCGGCGACACCGGCCAACTGGGGGCCGTGCTTGCGATCGGTACCTGCGTGGTCTCCTGCCTACTCTCAGCCGTCGGCGCAGGTAGTCTCATTCAGATCGCCTTTCCTGCAGTCATGGTTGCGCTTGCCATGATCTTGCTCTTGAGGCGAGCCTGGTATTCCTCGTTATCCTTCACGCTCGTCACTTGGCTGCTCGCGAGTGAGGTTCGTCGGTTCGCGGATTGGCACACCTACTTTCACGCGGTCAGCCTGATCAGCGTGACCCCTGCATTGGTGAGCCTGGTGGCGTTGCCTTGGGCCCTGGCCGGACGGCGGCTCGTGTACCGCGACGTTGCGACGTTAATGGCAATTACCTTCATTGTGATGGGGGCCAGTTTTGCTGTGGGTGTCCTGCGCAACGGGGTGGGGGCGGCCCTCGTCGATGTTCTCTACCTGGTCGCTCCGGCGACCACAGGCGTGTTCGTGCTAACGGTTCCGTCCGACCGCGACCGGCTGAAGGCAATTCTGCGTTACGGCGCCTTGGTTGGAACGGCCGCCCTCAGCGCCTACGCGATCCTCCAGTTCTTGGTTTTGCCTCCATGGGACGAGGCATGGATCACGGCCAGCGAGGTGAGCAACATCGGGCTGGCTGAGCCCGGGGCCTTCCGAGCGTTCAGCACGCTCAGCACTACCGGGCCTCTCGGCCAAGTCCTGGCCGTTCTGCTGCTCCTACTCATCGCCGAACGACGCCCCGGTCGACAGGTGATCGTCTTCGTCTTCGGGCTCACTGCGCTCGGCATCACCTTGGTGCGTGCTGGCTGGATAGGTCTGGCGCTGGGTGCGGTAGTGCTACTGCTGCTCGGCCGGGTCAAGGTCTGGCGTCTCGCTGCTGCTTTGACTGTCATGGTGCTGGCCATCATGACTTTGGGCGGCCCGATCCTGGAACGGGTTGCCGATCGCGCCAACGAAACGGCGACCTCGGGCACAGCCGATACCAGCTTCTCCGCCCGACTTTCGTTCCAGTCCGAGATCGCACCAGCGGCATTGAGCGATCCGGTCGGGAAAGGATTCGGTGCGACAGGCAGAGGAACTGAGTTCAGCGGCCTTGCTGCCGTCGATCCCAAGTTCCGTAACTTCGACTCCGGCATCTTCGAGACCCTGACGCGTTACGGATCAGTCGGAGGGCTATTGCTGCTTGGCGCATTGTCTGTCGCGGTCTTCGGAATCCTGATGCGTGCCCGTCGAGGGACAACGTTGGACGCCACTGTGGCTGCGGGCATCTTCGCTCTCTGGGCGGGTCTCATTTTTACCGACACTCTTCGCGCGGTCTACGGTGTTTTGCTCTGGTCGCTCATTGGTTTCGCCGGGCGTGTCGATCGGACAAACGTCGATGACCGCGCTGGGTCGAACGTGACGGTGTCCTAATGGGAACACCTCTCAAGGTCGTCTACCTTGACCATTGCGCTCTCATGTCCGGTGGGGAAATCGCTCTACTTCGTTTGATCGAAGCTCTCGGTGACAGGGTGGCCGCTCACGTGGTGCTGGCAGAGCAGGGACCGATCGCGGACTTACTGGAGCAGGCGGGTGCCGACGTGGAGATCCTGCCGCTTGCAGAAGGGGTCCGCTCTCTCCACCGGGACAATGCGGTCGGCGCTGGGTTCACCGCCGAATCGGCCCTGGAGCTGGGCCGGTATACCCGCTCCCTCGGCGCCAGGCTGCGTAAACTCCGACCCGACATCGTGCACACCAACTCCTTGAAATCCGCTCTCTACGGGGGAGTGGCGGGCCGGTTGGCCGGACGTCCTGTGCTTTGGCACATCCGTGACCGCATCGCAGGCGACTACCTATCGACTCCAGCGGTGGCGATGGTTAGGGCACTATCGCTGGCCTTGCCCTCTGTGGTGTTGACCAACTCCCGCAGTACTGCGTCTACTCTCCCGCGGCATAGCGAGGTGGTCTACGACGTAGTCAGTTTTGAGTCACCCGCAGCCCCGTTGCCCGAACGCACTGGCCCGGTGACCCTTGGCATGATGGGCCGTCTTGCAGCGTGGAAGGGGCAGCACATCTTCTTGGACGCGTTCGCGCGGGTCGCTCAGGACCGTGCCGTGCGGGCCAAGATCATCGGTTCTGCGATGTTTGGGGAGCAAGTGTACGAACGAGAGCTGCACGAGCAGGTCGAGCGCCTTGGAATTGCCGAGCTCGTCGAGTTTCGTGGATTTCGGCCGGACGTCGAAGCGGAGATCGCAGCCCTAGACGTCGTGGTGCATGCGTCAGTCTCGCCCGAACCCTTTGGGCAGGTCGTGATCGAAGCGATGGCGCTTCGGCGACCAGTTATAGCAGCACGTGCAGGCGGGCCTAGCGAGGTGATCACGGACGGCCACGACGGGTTACTCGTCAGCCCCGGTGACGTCACGGGCTACGCCGAGGCGATGCGTCGCCTCATCGACGATCCGAGGCTCGGATACGAGCTTGCTGAGGCGGGGCTTCGGACGAGCCAGAGGTACCGGCCGGAGGCAATAGCAGAACAGATGATGAACGTCTACGCGCGGATGGCCTGATCGTCAGGACGTAGGTCGCCAATCGATGAGGTCGTGCTCAAGGATGTCCGACAGGTCGCGCAGCTCGGCCTCGTATCGGAGACCCAGAGTGCGAGCGTCTTGAGGTGTGATGTCGATCGACTCGAGGTTCCAGTTGCGCACACGATGGGCCAGGTTGTTGCCGAGATCGTAGGGCAGCACCCGCTTGAGGCCGGCCTTGAGAGCGTTCCGCTGGGTCAGTAAGCTGTTCAGTGCCTTGAGCCGGGGCCTGCCGGAAGCGTTCATCACGGTGCTGCTCTTGACC
>JAKDLH010000270.1 GCA_030452945.1 Microlunatus sp.
CGCCGCCCGGCAAACCGGAGGAGAAGGACCCTGACGACGAGCCGGACGTGTTGTGGTGCCTGCCCGGCGTCGGCGGGGAGGCGTACGCTGTAGCACGCCGCCGCGGCGGCTGGTCGGGGCTGGTCGCCGCGGCTGAGGCCGACACAATGCTGCTGTCCGCCGCGGCCGCGGTGTCCAGCGCCGACGAGGCCGAGCACGCCACCATCACCGCCGACCGCGCGAAACGCAAGATCGCCGCCATCCTGCACGAGCACTATCCGGTGCGCCTGTGGGACCACGACCTCGGGGCGACTGACGTCCGGGTTCTGGCGGTCGAGCTCGAAGCGACCCGCAACGCGACCGGCGACTACGAGCGCATCGAAGACGCGTTGACCGACGTCACCCCGAGCCGGGGCTCGGCCACCGGGGAACTTCGGGGCCAGAGCGCCGACGGGTCGATGGCCGTCCTGGACTGGACCGAGGCGGCCCGGCACGGCGCCCAGCGCCAGGTGGTGGTCGGTCTCGATCTCGGCGCCGGGACCTCGACGATGCTGGCCCGGGACGAGACCGACGACTTCTCAGGCAGCGTCATCTCCTCCGACGGGCGGGTCGTGGTGTGCGTGCGGGAGGTGGCCTCGACCCCAACCAGGCCGATCGACCAGGTGTTGTGGGTGGTCGAGTCGGGCTCGCGCACCGGCCGTCCCCTGGCCGCCGACTGGGATGCCTGGCCGACTCCCCGCGCGATCTCCCCCGACAGCTCGACCGTCTACGTGACGGTGGACGAACGCGGTCACGCCCCGCTGTACGCCGTCGACATCGCCACCGGTGCGCGGCGCCGACTGACCGAGGATGGGTCGGTGGCCTCGGTCGCATTGAGTAGGGACGGCGCCACCCTCTTCGCGGTCATCTCCTCCTACACCGATCCCGGCAGCATCGTCGCGGTCGATACCGCCAGTGGCGAGGTACGGGCGCTGCGCTCACCGGTGCACTACCCCGACCTGCCCGGACGCTGCGAAAATGTCACGGCCGTCGCCGCCGACGGCACCGCGCTGCGGGGATACCTGCTGCTGCCGAACGACGCCGACGGTCCGGCACCGCTGGCCCTGTGGGTGCACGGCGGCCCACTGTCGTCGTGGAACTCCTGGTCGTGGCGGTGGTGCCCGTGGCTGCTGGTGTCCCGGGGCTATGCGGTGCTGCTGCCCGATCCGGCGCTGTCCACCGGCTACGGACGCGACTTCGTGGCCCGCGGCTGGGGCCGGTGGGGAGCCGAGCCCTACACCGATCTGATGGCGATCACCGACACGATCTGCGAGCACCCCGCCGTCGACGCCGCCCGAACCGTGGCCATGGGGGGCTCGTTCGGCGGCTACATGGTCAACTGGATCGCCGGCCAGACCGACCGGTTCGCCGCCATCGTCAGCCACGCCAGCCTGTGGAATCTGGAGTCGTTCGGACCGACCACCGACGCCGCCTGGTACTGGGCGCGGGAGATGTCCCCGGAGATGATGAGAGACAACTCCCCGCACCGGCACGCGCACCGGATCACCACCCCGATGCTGGTCGTGCACGGCGACAAGGACTACCGGGTGCCCATCTCGGAGGGGCTGGCGCTGTGGTGGGCGCTGACCTCTAATTGGGACGGTCCACCGGGGGAGATGCCGCACCGGTTCCTGTACTTCCCCGACGAGAACCACTGGGTGCTCACCCCGCAGCACTCGCGGATCTGGTACGAGACGGTGTTCGCGTTTCTGGCCGCCCGCGTCCGAGGCGAGCCCTTCGTTCGCCCGGCTGGTCTGTAGCGGGTTTCGACGAGCCGCCTCATCGACCCTTGGTTCAACCCGCGTCGACCACGGGCAAGTCGTAGGCCGCGAGCCGGCGATCCGAGGTGATCATCGTCAGGTGCTCGGCACGGGCCTGCGCGACGAGCAGGCGGTCGAACGGATCACGGTGGTGCAACGGCAGGTCCGCCACCGCAAGCCCGTGACCTGGATCGAGCGGTAGAATCTGGACACCGCTAGCCAGGACATGCTCCCGTAGATCTACCGGGACCGAGAGCTTGCCGATGGCAGCCTTCACTCCGATCTCCGCGAACGACACCGTGCTGAACAGCAGGTCGGAAGCCTGCTCGATCGCCTCTCGCGCGGCTGAGGAGAGTATCCGGGACCCCTCCAGCTGCCAGAGCACGACGTGCGTGTCCAGCAGGACTCTCATCCGCGGTCGCCGAGAAGCTCGTCGAGTTCGTCGTCGGTAAACTCAAAATCGTCCGCGATCCGGATCCTGCCAGCCAGGGTCCCCCGAGCTGCGAGGAACTGCGCGCCCGCTGGGGCAGGCTTGATTCGCACCAGCCGCGCCACCGGGATCCCGCCCCGAGCGATCTCGACGGTTTCCCCCGCTTCAACCCGCACCAGCAGCTTGGAGAGATCGGTCTTGGCCTGGCCGACGTTGACGATCACCTGACCCAGAGTACAGCGCTTGGTTAACCTTGACCAAGGGATCAGGGATCCGACTGCGCGCCCTCCTAGACTGCGCGAGGTGACCATCGACCCGCCCCTGCCGCGTTGGCACGCGGCCTTGGCGTACGCGCTGCTCGGGCCGCCCGCGCTCGATCTGACGGAGACCGGCAGCCCCCGAATCGACGCCCTGGTCGCGGAGTTGGCGAACCGTTGCGGCGGACCGGAGGAACTGCGCCGCCAGGTCGTGGCGGCACGGCGCCGTGACCTGTGGCCGTACGCCGTTCCCGAGGATCTCCGGCGGGGTCTCGGAGCCGCCCAGTTCGGTGCCGCCTGGACCGCCCTGATCCGTGAGATCGGCCCGGACGCCGACGCCACCCGCCCGGTGGTCAGCGAGCGCGCGCTGAACCCGGCCGAGCACCGATTGGTGGTGGACCGACCCCCGCACCACGGTGGCTGACTGGCCAGTCGGGAGTTACGGTCGGTCGGCTTGCGCCTTGAGCAGGTCGCGGATCTCGGCGAGCAGATCCTCGGCCGAGGCGGCGGCCTCGGGCTCGTCCTTCTTGTTGATCTGGGAAAACTTGTTGTACGGAGTCACCACGAAGAAGTAGACGACGGCCGCCGTCAGGATGAACGCCAGCAGGGCGGACAAGAAGGCGCCCACGCTGATGCCGGCGACCGAAGTCGAGGAGAAGTCCGGGACGCCGCCGAACTTGCCGATCACGTCCATGATCATCTGGGTGAACGCGGTGACCACGGCGCCGAACGTGGTCCCCAAGATGACCGCGACCGCCAACTCGACCAGGTTGCCGCGCAACAGGAAAGACTTGAATCCGATGAGGGTCTTGCTGACCATGTGTTGCCTTCGCTCGTGTGCCGCGGTCGTGAGGATCAGACCGCCGTCTCGCGCGGGAACCTAGCAGAGTTCGGGCCAGACATCGACGGATGGGACGGTGGTGTCAAACCATGACCTAACTCCTAACGCCAGACGATGCTGAGCGCCGAGGTCGCGGCGGCCGCGGCGAGCGTCCTGGCGGTGCCGCGGTCCACCTCGACCAGGATCAGCCCGCCGGTATCGGAACCGCTGTCCGCGTCGGCCACGGTTCCGGTGACGACCCGGACGTTGGTGGCCACCACGACGGTCTTGGGGGACTGCTGGTCAACGGCCAGCACGTCAACCGCGTCGCCCGCCTCGACCAGCGCGGACGCATCCTGGTCGGCGAGCCGAAGGGGCGCGATCACCGCCCCACCGGTCGCCCGATGGCGGAGTAGGGCAGTGCGAGTCAGCACCTGCCCGGAGGGGACGGGACCGGCCAGCGTTGCGCCGATCAGATCGACCGATTCGGTCCAGGCCCCGTCGGGCACGGTATCGGGCGCCAGATCGGTCCGGTCGAGATCGGCGGCGGTGAGCACCGTACCGCCGGGTATCGGTCGGGCCGCCGTCACGACTTCCACCGTGGCCGGGCGAGGTGGAGCAAGCGCGGTCAGGCCGGTGAGCACAGCGGCCAGGGTGGCGAGAACGGCGAGCTTGCGGCGGTGCCGACGGACCGCTCGGCGGAAGTCAACGAACCAGCGTCGAGTGACCGCGGGCTGGGTGCTTGCTGGTCGAGAGGCTGGGCGCCGCGAGGCGGGGGTGGGAGCCATGCCCGCAACCTAAGGACGCGGCGAGATATCGACCGCGGTTGTCCACAGGCTCGGCAGCCGAGGTTCAGGCGGCTGTGGATGAACTCCCGGAGTTGCCCGACCCGGAACTCTTGCCCCCAATTCCGGAGGTGGCTGGCTGCTTGCTGTCCCCGCCGGACGTCGGAGTCGACTCGCTAGACTTCTTCTCCTTGGTGCCGGTGGTCTCAGACTTGCCGTTCGAGGAGTCGGATCCCTCCGAGGACTTCTCGGCGGGCCGGCTGTCGGTGCGGTAGAAGCCGCTGCCCTTGAAGACGACCCCGACGGCGTTGAACACCTTGCGGAGCTGACCGGAGCAGGTGGGGCACTCGGTGAGCGCGGGGTCGGTGAATTTCTGGACCATCTCCAGCTCGCTGCTGCACTCGCGGCACCGGTACTGATAGGTAGGCATCCCGTCCCGTTCTGTTGAACCACTCACTTAGCACTCAAGCATACCGACTGCTAAGCGAGGTTGAAAACGAGAGAACTCTCCCGCTCGCCTGACGTCAAGCGCTTCGAAGCGCAGCGGCGACGCACCTCAGACGGATCGCCGCGCCAGTCGATGCCGGACTCGGACCGGTCATCGGTGCCGGTCACTGGGGTCCTTCGCTCAGAGTTGCGCTTGCGAGTTATTGACACACCTGTTTCATCTATTCTAGAGTGGTGGACGTGCCAGCGGCGCGAAGGGCAGTGCGGGGACGTAGGTCGGTGACCGCTAGTCCGAAAGAACAGCCGAGCCCGGGCACACACCTGCCACGCTCCACGCTCCC
>JAKDLH010000271.1 GCA_030452945.1 Microlunatus sp.
GATCGATCGTCTCCGCCCTCACGCACCTGTCGGCCCTGAGCGAACTCCCCCTTTTGCGAGCCAGCGAGCGAAGTCTCGGCTTGATTGTGGTCGGCAGCGGTCAGCCCTACAGCAGCAGGGAGATCGCGAAGGGCCTCGGTGTGCCGGTGATCGCGGAGATCGCCGACGACCCCCGCGCGGCCAGGCACCTTTCGGACGGGACCCGGCGTAGCCGTCGGTTCGACTCGTCCCGTCTGGTCCGGTCGTTGCACAGCACGTCCTCGCAACTGGCCGCCCGGTTCGAGACGACCGCCGAGCTGATCAACCGATGATCATGGACGGGCCCATCAGGCCTACACCGCTGAAGAACATCCCGGTGCTCACCGATCTCGAGCCGGATGCACCCAGCCGCTTCGAACGCCGGTCGCATCGAGGCCCGGCCAAACCCGTCCGCGACTTGGACCTTGCCGTCTTCGCCAGCACCGACGTTCGCGACTTCGCCGATGGTCTCTCCGATCAACTGATCGAGTGGCCGCAAGTTGTCGAGCTCCGGCGCCGGGCATCGTCGGCGATCACCGACGAGACCGAGGCTGAAGCACGCCGCGCCGGTCGACCGGTCACCGGCGACGATCGGCTGCTGCTCGGCCGGGCGGTCATCAGGAGGATCGTCGGCGATCATGTCCGGTCGCTGCACCGCGACGGCGCCGATCTGTGGTCGACCGAGCGCGAGCTCTCGTACGTCCACGCGGTGGAGAACGCCGTGTTCGGGTACGGTCGGCTGCAGCCGCTGCTGGACCTGCCGGATGTGGAGAACATCGAGATCCACGGGTGGGACTCCGTCGTCGTGCAGTACGGAGACGGTCGGCGGGCGCAGATGCCGCCGATCGCCGACAGCGATGAGGAACTCATCGAGGCGATCAGGTTTCTCGGGCAGAACAGCCAGCCGTCGCGCCCCTTCGACGACTCCCATCCGACCATGACGCTCGCGCTCGGCTCCAGCTTCCGCCTGCATGCGATCGGATTCGGCCTGTCCTACCGGCCGAGTGTGGTGATCAGGCAGCACATTCTGACCGACGTGTCGCTGGCTGATCTGGCGGATGGGGGACTGATGCCGTGGGAGGTGGCGGAGTTTCTCGACTCGGCCGTGTTGGCTCGCAAGTCGATGGTGATCTCGGGTGATCAAGGGGCCGGCAAGACCACGTTGTTGCGGGCGTTGATCGACGCGATCCCGCACAACGAGCGGTTCGGCACCCTGGAGACCGACTACGAGCTGATGACGCATCTCCAGCCGGGCCGGCATAACATCCTGGCTCTCCAAGCCCGCGTCGGCCACGGTGAGAGTTCGGGCGGTGCGAAGGTGGGCGACTTCTCGGTGGCCGATCTGATGCCGGAGGCGTTGCGACAGAACCTGTCCAGGCTGGTAGTCGGCGAGGTGCGTGGAACTGAAGCGTCCGCCATGTTCGAGGCGATGCAGGCCGGTACGGGCACCCTCAGCACGACGCACTCCCATTCCGCGGCTTCTACCATCGACCGGCTGGCGTCCCGGGTCGCGCAGGGTGCGGTGCTCAGTGTGGACGAGGCGTATCGCCAGATCGCGCACAACATCGCGCTCTTCATTTTCGTCAAACTGGAGGATGAGACGTGGAAGGGAGGGGTTCGGCGACGCTACGTCTCTGAAATCCGTCAGGTCACCCGAGCGATCGAGAACGGCCGACCGGTAACCCATCTGACCTACCACGCGACCGGCACCGCGAATCGTCCGGCCGGGTTCCTCCCCGATGCCGACTTCGGAGCCGAGCTGCTGCCGTTCCATCGAGACATCCGATCCGGGCCGGGACGGCAGTCGTGACCGCCGGCTTCGCCGCCGTGGCCGGTCTGCTGGTGGTCGCAGGTCTCGTCGTCGGAATCGGTGGGCTCCGGCGACAGTGGCCGCCAGCCCGTCAACGGCCGTCGGCGACCGGATCGAGCTGGGCGCGCTGGACCCGGCGTCCGCCAGGGGCTCGAGGCCGACGCCGCGACCTGATCTTGTCGGCCAGCGTCCTGGTCGGGTTCGCCGCGGCCGCCGTCTCCGGCTGGGTGGTGGCTATCGTGGCCGCTCCGCTGCTGGCGCTCGGATTGCCGTACCTGCTACGGCTTCCGCAGGCCCGCGACGTCCACCTCCTCGAGGGTCTCGACCGGTGGGTCCGGTCGTTGGCGGCCACGTTGGCTACCGGACGATCGGTCACGGATGCGATCAGGATGTCGCGCCGGACCGCGCCGGCGGTGATCTCCGCCGAGCTCGCGATGCTGGTCACCCGGCTGGACAGCCGGTGGGACACCCGCGAGGCGCTGCAGCGGTTCGCCGACGACCTGGACTCCGCCGACGCGGACCCAGTCGTGGCTGCGCTGATGCTGGCCGCTGATCGCGGTGCGGTGGGAGCGTCGGCGACCTTGGGTGAGCTGGCTGAGTCGATCCAAGATCAGCTGAAGGGCCGTCGACTGATCGAGACCGAACGCAGCAAGCCGTACGTGGTCGTCCGTCAGGTGACCATCATCACCATGATCACACTGGTCGGGGTGTTCGTGCTCTCACCGGGTTTCTTCTCCGCGTACCGGTCGCCGGTCGGCCAAGTCGTGCTCTCAGTGTTGATCGTGGCCTACATCGGATCCCTGGTGCTGATGCGGCGTCGGGCCAAGCAGCCGCCCCGCGAGCGCATTCTCGTCGCGAAGGGGGCACACCGATGACCACGTCGATCATCCTCCTGGCCGGCATGCTGGTGATGACCGGCGTGGTGGCTCTAGCTGTGGCTCTGCTGCCCTCGGCTCCCCAACTGCGACCGGCGCTGGCCCGGATCGGCTCGACCGACCCCGTGGGGCGCGACGACTCAGTGGTCCTCACCGAGACCGGCAGCCGGTCGGAACGTCTCGGCGCCGTCGTCTACCGGCGGACTCCGATCCCGCTGTCGGAGCGTCAGCGCCAGCAGCTGCGGCTGCAGGACAAGTCGATCGCTGAGTTCTACGCCGACAAGGTGGTGATGATGATTGTGGGCGCGATCATGCCCATGATCATCGGGGTCGCCTGGGGATGGATGACCGGTCGCCCGACGTGGTGGCCCGCCGGGTTGGGGTTGCTCGGCGCCGGTGTCGGGTTCTTCGTGCCGGATCTGCTACTGCGTCGGGCCGGCACGGTCGCGCAGACCCGGGCCGTGGAGTCGTTGCTGGTCTTCATCGACCTCGTCACTTTGGAGCGACTGGCCAACGCCTCCGCCACCCAAGCCCTCCATTCCGCCGCGGCGCTGAGCGACGTCCCGTTGTTCGCGCACATCCGGAGCGCCCTGGACCGCGCGCGGCTGGAGCAGCAGTCACCGTACGCGGAGTTGCGACGCCTCGCCCATCAGCTGGAGCTGCCTGAACTGGTCGATCTCGCGGATGTGATGCAGCTGGACGAGTCCGGTGCCGCCCTGTCCGGGACGCTGCGGGCGCGAGTCAAGGAGCTGCGGAACGCGCACCTGACCAACGAGCAGATCGCGGCCGGCGCTGCCGCGGAAGGCATGACGATCTTCATGACGATCCCGGCCTTGATCTTCGGGATGATCTTCCTCGGTGCGGCCATGCTGACTCTGCTGCTCGGGGCCTAGGAGGTGCCAATCATGCGGGTGATCCGAGGTCTGGCCGCGCTGCTGCTGTTGCTGGGTGGCGTGCTCGCGGTCCCGTGGGCGCTGGTGTCCCTGGTCGGGAACCCGTTGCCGTCGAGCGTGGACTGGGACGCTCTGGTGGGAGCTCTGAGCAGACCTGACGACGGATCCGTCCTGGTGGGTCTGGTCGCGCTCCTCGCCTGGGGCGCTTGGGTGATCTTCACCCTCGCGGTCGGCGCCGAGGTGATCACCCTCCTCTCGCGCCACCACGTACGAATCCGCGTCCCCGGCCTGGCGGGGGCGCAGCGACTCGCCTCCGGGCTGGTGGTCGCGGTGGCCGCGCTGGTGGTCGTCTCACCTCAGCTGAGTCACGCCCGGCCGGCGGAACCGGCCGTCACGCCGGAAGGTCGCAGCCTCACGATCGCTGATCGGGCACCCCAGGCAGAGATTGCGCGGTCGGGCGACGCTCCGTCGCGTCACGACCCGATTCGAGCCGACCGCACCCAGACCGGCCATGACGAGAAGGCGCGTTTCTACACCGTCCGCCTCGGCGACGATCTGTGGTCTCTGGCTGAACGCTTTTACGACGACGGCCGTGAGTGGCGCACCATCGCCGCCGCCAATCCCGACCGGCTGAGCGGCGGGCCCGACCGGCTAGAAGCCGGTTGGCGGCTGCGCATCCCGGGCAAGGGCGATACCGACGGCGATCCGAGCCGACCGACGCTGCGGGTCCGGTCCGGGGACACCCTGTCCTCGATCGCAGAACGGATGTACGACGACGATGAGAAGTGGCCGAAGCTGTACGAGCTGAATCGCTTCCAGCTGGAGGATCCCGACGAGCTGGAGATCGGCATCGATCTGGTTGTACCTGAGCGGAGCACCAAGGCTGCGAGTCCGAAAAGGACCAAGACCGAGGGCGCGGGCGCAAGCACCCGGGCTCGCTCGGGACAGACCTCGTCCGGCGGTGAAGACCGAGGCATTGACCGCGACGGCCCGGGCGAGAACTCGTCGGCCGGCTCGGGTCGAGCCGCGGACCGCACCGGGCAGCATCAAGACGAAGCCGCGCCGGTCCCGGCGGAGGGGACCCCGATCCCGAACGGGCAGTCTCGAGCGACCGCTGGCGAGACCGGCGGGGCCGGGACGGCCGAAGCAGGCGACACGGCCGAGGCAGGCGACACGGCCGGGGCAGGCGACACGGCCGGGGCAGGCGACACGGCCGGGGCAGGCGACACGGCCGGG
>JAKDLH010000272.1 GCA_030452945.1 Microlunatus sp.
GCTCGGGGTGTTCAGATCCAGGACCTGAACCACATCCGGGCGAGCCACTGGGCGTGGGTGATGGGCTCACCGGAGAGGATGGGGTAGAACCAGGCGAAGTTGGCGGCGACCAGGGTGATGAACGCTCCGGCGAGGACGCCGCCGATCATCCGCCGGTCCCCGGCTCTGGCGTCGGAGATCAAGCGCCCCAGACACAACGCCACCGCCATCACCGTGAACGGCACGACCGCGATCGCGTAGAAGTAGAACACCGGTCGGGTGTCGTAGGCGAACCACGGCAGCCACGCGGCGAGTACGCCGACGACCGGAATCGAGAACCGCCAGTCGCGCGCCCCGACCCACAAGATCGCGGCCGCGATGAGCGCGATCACGCCGGCCCACCACAGGGCTGGGGTGCCGATGGCCAACACCGCACTGACGCAGGTGTCGGGTCCGGAGCAGCCTTGGCTGGCGGCGGGGATGTCGCCTTGATAGTGCATCGACAAGGGCCGGACGAGCAGCAGCCAACCGATCGGTTTGGCGTCGTAGCTGTGGGTCTGGGTGTTGATGAAGTCGCCGGTGTGGAAGTCCCAGATGTCGCGGTGGAACTGGATCAACGACGCCAACGGCGCACCCAGCAAGCGGGTCGTCGTCGCCTCGGGGTGCTGGGCGGCCCAGGCCCGGTCGTAGCCCCCGGAGGTGGTCAGCCAGCTCGCCCAGGTGCTGAGGTAGACGAAGCCGGCCAGCACCACCAACGAGACGAAGGCGGGCACCCCATCCCGAATGATCCCGACGTAGGAGCGAGACCCGGCCCCGGCCAGCCGGCGGGCACCGACATCCCAGGCCAGACTGAGCAGGGCGAACGCGGCGAGCACGTACAGCGCGCTCCATTTGCTGCCGATCGCCAGGCCGAAGCACACGCCGGCCGCGATTCGCCACGGTCGGACCGCCAGGCCCGGCCCGAATCGGTCGCCGAGGTCGGCCAGTCCGTGACGTTCCAGATGGTCGGCCAGCCGGTTGCGGAACCAGTCACGGTCCGCGGCCAGGCAGGCCACCCCGGCCACGACGAAGAAGGCCAGGAAGATGTCGAGCAGCGCGACCCGCGACATCACGTACGCCAGCCCGTCGAAGGCCAGCAGCAGACCGGCGATGCCGCCGATCAAGGTGGAACGCGATACCCGTCGCACCAGCCGAATCAGCACCAGCACCAACAGGGTGCCCGCGATCAGGGGGGCGACGCGCCAACCGACCGAGGTCATGCCGAACAGCTGCTCGCCGACGGCGATCAGCCACTTGCCGACCGGCGGGTGCACCACGAACGCGGCGGCCTGGTTCATCACGTCCGGATTGCCGGCGATGATCTTGTCGTTGGCGTCGGACGGCCAGGCGCGCTCGTAGCCGAACCGCAGCAGCGAGTACGCGTCCTTGGCGTAGTAGGTCTCGTCGAAGATGAGAGCGTTCGGCCGCCCCAGGTGCACCACCCGCAGCACGAACGCGACAGCGGTCACGACCACAGTGACGAGCCAGCCGGCGAGCCGATCGGTCAAGGGCTCGACCCGCAGCCGCTGCAGGGTGCTCGGCAGAAGCGGCGGCCGCTCCTCCTCG
Source organism: Microlunatus sp. (assembly GCA_030452945.1). Lineage (GTDB taxonomy): Bacteria > Actinomycetota > Actinomycetes > Propionibacteriales > Propionibacteriaceae > Microlunatus. The sequence continues at coordinate 1,585 of JAKDLH010000272.1, forward strand.
ACGCTCCGCGCGGACGCGACGTCCCCGGGCGGGGCGAGCACGGGCACGATCACGCAGTGAGTGTAGGAGGCTCTCCCGACCGTCGTCAGCGCGCGGAGCCGGTGGTGTCGGCTTCGCGGAGCAGGGTCGTGTCGTCGGCCAGCAGCTCGCGGGCCAGGGTGCGAACCCGTTCGGCGAGCTCCGGGTGGTGCTCGACGGTATGGCCGCCGAGGAGCTCGACCAGACCCTCACGACGCGCCTCGGTCAGCTTGGCCACCACCGTACGGCCGCGGTCGGTCAGTCGGGCCCGATCCAGGTGGTCCGACGGGCTCATCTCCACCTCGACCAGACCCCGCTCGGTCAGATCGGCCACGATGGGACTGATCCGCAGCGGGGCGCGAGCCAGCACCTCGCCGAGCTGCTCGGGGCACTGCTCGTACTGATCGACCCGGTAGAGCAGCCAGCATGCCTCGGGCGGCAGGTCCTCCTTGGCCCGAGCCGCGAGCCGCCGGTACACGTCTCGTCGGTTCTCCCGCTGAGCCAGCACCTCCAAGGCGCGCTCGACCTCCTGCAACGATGTCCGGTCCGAGGGCATCCCGTAGGTGTCGCCCGGGTCCACCGCCCGGCTGGTGCCGCGCAGCGGGACTTCCGGCAGCAGCCACGACAACACGAAAGCGACCAGCGCGAACGGCACCGCCATCAAGAACACCGTCTGCAACGAGGCCGCGTACGCGCCGATGTAGTCGGTGTAGATCGCCGGTGGCAGCTGCTGCAGGTCGGCGGGGCTGGCCCCACCGGATGCCGAAAAGCCTGGTGGTAGCGGCTGCCCGGCGAGCCGGTCGGTGAGGTTGGCGGCCAGTCGGCTGGCGAACACGGCGCCGAAGATCGCCACCCCGAAACTGCCGCCGATGGAACGGAAGAACGTGGCGGCCGACGTGGCGGTACCGAGGTCCTCGTAGTCGACGGCGTTCTGCACCGCGATCACCAGCACCTGCATCACCCCACCCAGCCCGAGGCCGAGGACGAACATCGCCACCGAGCTGTACAGCGTGCCGGTGTCCACGGTGAGCCGCGACAGCAGGAACAGTCCGACACCCATCACCGCCGTACCGACGATCGGGAACACCTTGTAGCGCCCGAACTTGGTGATCAGCTGGCCGGAGCCGATGCTGGTCAGCAGCAGCCCGGCCATCATCGGCAGCATCGCCAGCCCGGATTCGGTCGGCGCGATTCCCTTGACGATCTGCAGGTACTGCGGCAGGAAGGTGATGGCGCCGAACATCGCGAACCCGACCACGAAGCCCACCGCCGATGCGGTCAAGAACACCTTGTTAGCGAACAATCTGGGCGGCAGCACCGGCTCGACCGCGCGGCGTTCCACCACCACGAAGACGGCCAACGTCACCACCGCCGCGACCGCGAGGCCGATGATCTCAACCGAAACCCAGGGATAGGTGGTGCCGCCGAGGGATGTGACCAAGATCAGGGCCGTCACCCCGGCCGCCAGCAGCGCCGTGCCGAGATAGTCGATGGTCCGGCGCCCACCGCGCAGCCCGCGGGGCAACACGATCGCCGCGGTGATCAGAGCCAACGCGCCGAGCGGCAGGTTCACGTAGAACACCCACCGCCACGAGAGCTGGTCGACGAAGAAGCCGCCCAGCAGCGGCCCGAGGATGCTGGTCACCCCGAACACCGCGCCGAACAGCCCTTGGTAGCGGCCGCGCTCGCGCGGTGACACGACGTCACCGACGATGGCCTGGGCACTGACGATCAGGCCACCGCCGCCGAGACCCTGGATCGCTCGGAAGCCGATCAGCTGCCCCATCGAGGAGCTGATCCCGGCCAAGGCAGAGCCGATCAGGAAGATGACGATGGCGGCCAGGAAGAAGTTTCGCCGCCCGTAGAGGTCGCCGAGCTTGCCCCACAACGGGGTCGAGGTGGTCGAGGCCAGCAGGTACGCCGTCACCACCCACGACAGGTGCGACAGACCGCCGAGGTCGCCCACGATGGTCGGCAGCGCGGTGGCGACGATGGTCTGGTCCAGCGAGGCCAGCAGCATGCCGAGCAGCAGGGCGGCGATGATCAGCCGGATCCGACGCTGGTCGAGGTTTGCGGTGTTCGGCGGCGCGCCGGCTGTGCTCATCCAGTCAACCTCTCCTGTTTGGCGTCGGACCCTGACAGGTTACGGAGCGACCGGGCCTGGGTAGCTGGCAGGTCCTCGAGTGCTCAGGCTAGTTGTAGCGAAGCCAACTCGGCGTCTCACGCCCGCTGCCCCGGTCATTTCCGTGCCGGTCTGGGGGTGAGAAGGTGTCGACATGGCGGATGGCGGGGTGCTCGTCTTGGCGGCAACCCCGATCGGCGACCTGGCCGACGCCAGCCCCGCCCTGATCCGCGCATTGACTGGAGCCGACCTGATCGCGGCCGAGGACACCCGCCGGCTGCGCCGGCTGCTCGACCGCCTGGGGGTGCAAACCACGGCCCGGGTGGTCTCCTACTTCGACGGCAACGAGGCCGCCCGTACGCCCGAGCTGGTGGCTTCGCTGGTCGAGGGGGCCACCGTCGTGGTCGCCTCCGACGCCGGGATGCCGTCGGTGTCCGACCCGGGCTATCGGGTGGTGGTGGCCGCGATCACAGCCGGGATCCGGGTAACCGCCGTTCCCGGGCCGTCGGCCGTACTGACCGCCCTGGCCGTCTCCGGACTGCCGGTCGACCGGTTCTGCTTCGAGGGCTTCCTGCCCCGCAAGACCGGCGAACGGCGGCGGCGGCTCGCCGAGCTGGCCGCCGAACCGCGCACGATGGTGTTCTTCGAGGCGCCACACCGGAGTGCGGGGATGCTGGGTGACGCGGCCGAGGTGCTGGGCGGCGACCGGGCCGGAGTGGTCTGCCGGGAGCTGACCAAAACGTATGAGGAGATCCGGCGTGGCGGCCTGGCCGAGCTGGCTCGGTGGGCGGCTGACGGCGTCCGCGGTGAGGTGACCATCGTGATCGCCGGTGCTGCGGTCGAGACTGATCTGGCCGCGGCGACCGAGCGGGTTCGGGCGCTGGTCGATGACGGACTACGGCTCAAAGAGGCCGTCGCCGAGGTCGCGGCGGCGACCGGGGTGCGAAAGAACGCGCTCTACGAGTCGGCGCTCGGCCCGCGCTGACGGAGTGGTCTCTCATCGGTGGGTCGTTTCCCCGCAAAAGTTGCTTGGGGTCGGTGCCGTGACCTCACCGGTGGTCGTTTCCCCGCAAAAGTTGCTTGGGGTCGGTGCCGCGACCTCCTC
>JAKDLH010000025.1 GCA_030452945.1 Microlunatus sp.
GCAGCAAACCCGCCGGCGCCCGTTAAAGTCTGTGAGGCTTGGGTCCCACCGGTGATGGCTGCGGTGGCAAGGCCGATAGCCGAAAAGTGCTTTGGGTTCACGTGGCCGAGGAGGCAAAGGTGAAGAAGAGTTTTCTGGGGTCGTGTGCTGCCGTCAGCGCGACGGTGCTAGCTCTCGCAGGGTGTGCGCCAGCACCCGGAACCGGTGGTGAGCCGGCATCGGGCGGCGATACCAGCGCGAGTGCGGCGTCCGGTGACTTCAAAGCCTGCATGGTCTCCGACTCCGGTGGCTTCGACGACAAGTCGTTCAACCAAACCTCGTACAAGGGTTTGACCGACGCGAAGAAGAAGCTCGGCATCCCGACCGGCGAGGTCGAGTCGGCCACGACCGCCGACTTCGCCAAGAACATCCAGTCGATGGTTGACGCCAAGTGCAGCATCATCGTCACCGTCGGCTTCCTGCTCGCCGACGACACTTTGGCCGCGGCCAAGAAAAACCCCGATATCGACTTCGCCATCGTCGACGCCAACGACAAGAAATTCGAGGGAGTGAAGAACCTCAAGCCGCTGGTGTTCAACACCGCCCAGTCCAGCTTCATGGGCGGCTACTTCGCCGCCGGAATGTCGAAAACTGGCAAGGTCGGCACGTTCGGTGGTCTGAAGATCCCCACCGTGACGATCTTCATGGACGGGTACGCCCAGGGGGTGGCGTACTACAACGAGCAGAAGGGCAAGAAGGTCTCGGTGCTGGGCTGGAACGCCGAGAAGCAGGACGGCACCTTCGTGCAGAGCGACAAACCGTTCGAAGACGTCAAGGGTGGCGGCCGCGCGGCCCAGGGCCTGAAGAGCCAAGGCGCCGACATCATCTTCCCGGTGGCCGGTCCGGCCGGCGAGGGTGCGCTGCAGACGGCCAAGGCCAGCGGTGGCAAGGTGAACACGATCTGGGTGGACACCGACGGCTGCGTCAGCGCACCGGACTACTGCCCGAACATCATGACCAGCGTCTACAAGGGGATGGACGTCGCCGTGTTCGACGCGATCAAAGCCGCTCAGGACGACACCTTCTCCAGTGAGCCGTTCGTCGGCACCCTGGAGAACGATGGCACCGGACTCGCACCGTTCCACGACTGGGACGCAGAAATCCCGGCTGAGATGAAGGCGGAGCTGGACACGATCAAGGCCGACATCATCGACGGCAAGATCACCATCAAGTCCAAGTCCCAGCCGGTCGCCTGACCAGATCTTGGGGGCGAAGGGAGATCCGTCGTGGTCTCGGTTCGCCGCTGGTGAGGAGAACCTCGTCGTGACCGCAGGATCCCCGCCGACGCGTGATCCGGCGCCGACTGCGCCTCCGAGCACCGAAGGACTCCAGCTCCGCGCGATCACCAAGCGCTTCGGTTCGCTGGTCGCCAACGACCGCATCGACCTGGACATCCGTCCCGGGGAGATCCACTGCCTGCTCGGTGAGAACGGAGCCGGCAAGTCGACGCTGATGAACGTGTTGTACGGCATGCTTTCCCCGGACGAGGGCGAGATCACGATCGACGGCCGGTCGCGCATCTCCCGCAGCCCCAAGGAGGCGATGGCCGCCGGGATCGGCATGGTGCACCAGCACTTCATGCTGGTGGAGGTGTTCACCGTCGCCGAGAACTTGATCCTGGGTCGGGAGGAGGCGACCGGCGGGGTGCTGAACATGCGCCGAGCGCGCCGGATTGTGCGAGAGCTGTCCGATCGGTACCGGCTCGCCGTGGATCCGGACAGCTTGATCGAGGACCTGCCCGTCGGAGTGCAACAGCGGGTCGAGATCCTCAAGGCGCTGGCCAATGACGCGAAGTACCTGATCTTCGACGAGCCAACGGCCGTACTCACCCCGCAGGAGATCGACGAGCTGATGGAGGTGATGCGATCCTTGCGCGACGAGGGTCGAGCCATCGTTTTCATCACCCATAAGCTGCGCGAGGTCGCCGCCATCGCGGACAAGATCACCGTGATCCGCCGAGGCAAGGTGGTGGGCGTGGCCCGTCCGACCGACACCGAAGCTCATCTGGCGGAGCTGATGGTGGGCCGTGCGGTCAGCCTGAGGGTCGACAAGGAGCCGCCGCGTCTCAGTGCGCAGCCGCGGCTGTCGATCGAGGGCGTCTCGGTGGCCAACAACGCCGGTGCCCTGGTGGTCGAGGATTTCGACCTGTCGGTCTCCGGCGGGGAGATCGTCTGCGTCGCCGGGGTGCAAGGGAACGGTCAGACCGAGCTCGCTGAGGCCCTGCTGGGGTTGATCCCGATCAGTCGCGGGACGGTCACGCTGGACGGACGCACGGTCACCAAACACACCCCGCGGCGCAAGATCGCCGACGGTCTGGGGTTCGTGCCCGAGGATCGCAAGCACGACGGGTTCGTCGGCTCGTTCTCGGTCGCGGAGAACCTGGTTCTCAATCGCTACGACCAGCCTCCGTACGCCAAGGGCCCCGCCCTCGATCTCGCAGCCATTCGAGGCAACGCCGAGGAGCGGGTGTCGGAGTTCGATATCAGGACCCAATCGGTCGACGATCCGCTGACGTCGCTGTCCGGCGGCAACCAGCAGAAGGTGGTGCTGGCCCGCGAGCTGTCCCGGTCACTGTCCGCGTTGGTCGCGAGCCAGCCGACCCGCGGGGTGGACGTCGGAGCCATCGAGTTCCTGCACCGCAGGCTGGTCCAGGAACGGAACCGAGGGACGGCGGTTTTGATCGTGTCCACCGAGCTGGACGAGGTGGAGGCCCTGGCCGACCGGATCGCGGTGATGTACCGCGGTCGCCTGGTCGGCATCGTGTCGCCCGACACCTCCCGAGAGGTGCTGGGACTGATGATGGCCGGGGTACCGACCGAGGAGGCGTTGGCCGCGGTGTCGACCGGTACGACCGAACAGGATGCGAGCGCCACGGCGGAGCCGGGCTGTGGGTGAACCGGAGGCGGAGGTCAAGAGATGACTGAGCCCGAGAACCCGGTCTCCTCACCGGGGAGTTCGCCCCCGCGGCGGGCGGGGTCGACGTCGTTGGTCAAACCGGTGCGGAGTATTCCCTGGATCGAGGTGATTACCACCGTCGCGGCCATCGTGCTCGCGTTCGTGGTCGGGGCGATCTTGATGATCGTGTCCGACACCGAGGTTCGGTCGAGCTTCGCCTATTTCCTCGCCCGTCCGTCCGACGCTCTGACCGCCAGCTGGGACAAGGTCAGCAGCGCCTACGGCGCCTTGATCATCGGAGCGGTCGGTAGCTGGGAGGCGATCACCGAGACCACCGCACAGGCGGCACCGTTGATCTGTGCCGGGCTGGGCGTCGGGCTGGCGTTCCGCGCCGGCCTGTTCAATATCGGCGCCCAGGGTCAAGCGATCTGGGGCGCGATCATGGCTGCCCTGGTCGGCTTCTCCCTGCACCTGCCGCCGGTCCTGCACCTGCTCGTGGCGATCATCGCCGGCGTGATCGGCGGCGGAATCTGGGGCGGCATCGTCGGTTGGCTGAAGGCCCGCACCGGCGCGCACGAGGTGATCGTGACCATCATGATGAACTACATCGCCGCCGGTCTGCTGGCCTTTTTCCTCACCACCACGCTGTTCCAGCGCCCGGGCCGGACCGACCCGATCTCGCCGATCGTCGACTGGAACGCCACCTTCCCGCGCCTCGCGGGCAGCCAGCTGCACCTCGGGTTCGTCCTCGCCCTGCTCGCGGCGGTCGCCGTCTGGTGGATCCTCGACCGGTCCACGATCGGGTTCACGATCAAGGCGGTCGGGGCAAATCCGCACGCCGCCGCCACCGCGGGGATGTCAGTGGGAACCACGACCATCATCACCATGACGCTGGCCGGTGCGCTGGCGGGGCTGGCCGGTGTGCAGGCCGCGCTCGGTCCGAGCGCATCCGGGGTGCCGGTGCCGCTGTCGGCCGGCATCGTGGGCTCGATCGGGTTCGACGCGATCACGGTGGCGCTGCTGGGTCGGTCCAAACCGTTCGGTACCGTGCTCGCCGGTTTGTTGTTCGGCGCGCTGCACGCCGGTGGGCTGGCGATGCAGAGCGTCGCTCAAACCCCGCTCACCCTCACCACCGTGCTGCAGTCGCTGATCGTGCTGTTCGTGGCCGCGCCCGCGCTGGTGATCAAGTTCGTCCCGTTCGTCCGGACCCGCGAGTTGAAACCGGTCGGTCCGGCCAGTGAGGGAGCCCTCGCGTGAGCACCTCGGGTCCGGCGACCCGCTCGCCTCAGCGACCATCCGACCACGGCCGCGAGGGGGGAGACCTGCGGTTCGTCGAGTCGACGGTGAAGCGCCGGCAGCGGCTCTCCACCGGAGCGCTGATCGGGGTGGTCGCTCTGGTCCTGTTGATCTTGCTGCCGTCCACCACCGGGGCCGCGCGCTTCGCGTTGTCGGACGCGTTCGACGAGGTGCAGCTCCCCACCGTGCAGCTGCCGGGTGTGGTCACGGTGGCGGCCTGTGCGGCGCTGCTGCTGGGTGCGGCCGCCGGCTTTCTCTCCGGTCGGATGACGGGTCGGCTACCGGCGCTGGCCGGCACGGTCGCGGGCTTCTCACTGGTGATCGGCTTCTTGACCTGGGCGGCAGCCGGCCGTGATCTCCCGTTCCCGGTCAGCAACCAGTTCTCTGGCACGCTGTCGTTGGCCACGCCACTGGTCTTCGGCGCGCTCTGTGGCGTGCTCTGCGAGCGGGCCGGCGTGGTGAACGTGTCGATCGAAGGCCAGTTCCTCGCCTCGGCGTTTGCGGCCGCCGTGGTCGGCAGCGTGACCAAGTCGATCCCGGCGGCCATGCTGGCCGCGGTGCTCGCCGGCGTGGCGATGGCCGCCCTGCTGGCGCTGTTCTCCATCAACTATCTGGTCAACCAGGTCGTGCTCGGCGTGGTGCTGAACCTGTTGGCGGTCGGAGTTACGGGATTTCTGTTCGACCAACTGGTACAGCCGGCGTCCTCGCAGTACAACAACGCTCCGGTGCTGATGTCGCTCCCCATCCCGCTGCTGTCGCAGATCCCCTTCTTCGGCAACGTGCTATTTGATCAGACGATCCTGGCTTACCTCGCCGGTGTGTCGGTGCTGGTCGTCTGGTTGGTGTTGTTCAAGACGTCGTGGGGGCTGCGGGTGCGCTCGGTCGGCGAGCATCCCGAAGCTGCCGACACCGTGGGGATCAGTGTGCGGGGCGTCCGCTGGTCAGCGGTACTGGCCGGGGGCGTGCTGGCCGGTCTTGGCGGATCGTTCTTCACCTTGGCCTCGACCGGCTCGTTCAGCAAGGAGTTCACCGTCGGCAACGGCTTCATCGCTTTGGCGGCGCTGATCATGGGTCGCTGGCACCCGGGGCTGGCAGCGATAATGGCGTTGTTCTTTGGGTTCGTCACCCAGATGGCGTCGCAGCTGCAGACGTTGAACACCCCGATGCCGAGCCAGTTCCTGTTGATCCTGCCCTACGTGGCGACGATCATCGCCGTTGCCGGTCTGGTCGGGCGGGTCCGAGCGCCCGCCGCGGACGGGATCCCTTATGAGAAGAGCTGATTTGGGACTGCGGGGTCTGTTCGGTCACCGATGCATCCAGATCGCGATCTGGTCGGGTCGGGTAGCGCAGGCCTGGACTTGCCAAGACTGAGTCTGGGGGACCACGTCGATGTGGGAGATTGAGGGATGAGTGAAATCGACTGGGAGGGCTTGCGGAAGGTGGCGCGGGCGATCACCAAGCGGGCGTACGCGCCCTATTCGCAGTTTCCGGTCGGGGCGGCGGCGATCGTCGATGACGGCCGGATCGTGGTGGGGTGCAACGTGGAGAACGCCGCGTACGGGGTGACCTTGTGCGCCGAGTGCGGCCTGGTCTCCGCCCTGCACGCCGGCGGCGGTGGGCAGTTGGTGGCGTTCACCTGCAGCAACGCGGTGGGAGAGCGACTGATGCCGTGCGGCCGCTGCCGCCAGTTGCTGTGGGAGCATGGCGGACCGAACCTGTTGGTCGACTCTCCGCACGGTATCCGCCGGTTGGAGGAGATCCTCCCGCTCGCTTTCGGCCGCGACGATCTCGACCACCTGCGAGAGGAGAGCCGGTGAGCCCGGGAATCGAGGTCATCCGCGCCGCGCCTAAGGTCTCGCTGCACGACCATCTGGACGGTGGCCTGCGGCCACAAACCATCATCGACTTGGCCGCCGACGTCGGCCACGAGCTGCCGAGCACCGACGCCGACGGGCTCGCGACCTGGATCCACGATGCCGCCAGCTCGGGTTCCCTGGAGCGCTACCTGAGCACCTTCGTGCACACCGTCGCGGTGCTGCAGAGTGCGGAGAACCTGCGCCGGGTCGCCCGGGAGTTCGTCGAGGACCTGGCGGCCGACGGGGTCGTGTACGGCGAAACGCGATGGGCGCCCGAGCAGCACGTCGAATCCGGATTGACTCCTGCGCAGGCGGTGGAAGCCGTCCGGGACGGGCTGACCGAAGGAATGGCGGCAACCGCGGCCCGGGGGCAGCAGATCGTCGTGCGTCAGCTGGTCACCGCGATGCGGCACACCCGGCCGTCCCGTGAGATCGCCGACCTGGTCATCGCCTACCGCGACGCCGGCGTCGCCGGTTTCGACATCGCCGGTGCGGAGGCGGGATACCCGCCCACGCGGTACCTGGACGCGTTCGACCACCTCAAGCGGAACAACGCCACCTTCACCATTCACGCGGGCGAGGCGTTCGGCCTGCCCTCGATCTGGGAGGCGGTCCAGATCTGCGGCGCCAACCGACTCGGCCACGGTGTGCGGATCATCGACGACATCGCGCTCGGGCCGGATGGGTTGCCCAAGCTCGGCGATCTGGCCGCCTACATCCGCGACCAGCGGATTCCGCTGGAGATGTGCCCCTCGTCCAACCTGCAGACCGGGGCGGCCAGCTCGATCGCCGAACACCCGATCGGACTGCTGGCCAAGCTCCGGTTCCGGGTGACGGTGAACAGCGACAACCAGTTGATGAGCCGGACCACCTTGTCGCAGGAGTTCGCTCGCCTGAGCGAGGCGTTCGGCTACACCATGGACGACATTCGCTGGTTCACCATCAACGCCGCGAAGAGCGCCTTCTACCCGTTCGACGCCCGCCTGGCGCTGATCGAGAACGTGATCAAACCGGGCTTCAGTGCCCTTGGTGCAACCGGTTGAGCTGGGAGACCCTGACCGGTGACCGGGCTTCGCTGGCCACCTTCCTCGTCACCGTGATCTTGATCCTCAACATCTTCTTGGCGATCATCCCGATGTTCCGCGAGCGTCGGGAACCGAACTCGCTGTGGGCGTGGATCCTGGTGATGTTCTTCGTCCCGGTGCTCGGGTTCGTGCTCTGGCTCCTGGTCGGTCGCAGACTGAGCGAGCACAAGATCTTCGCCAAGCTGGAGGGCTCGGGGATCGACTACGACGAGTTGGTCAGTGAGCAGCGGCGGGCCTTGACCACCGGCATCCTCGTGCCGGCCAATGAGGTCGCCCGCCGCAACGCTCACGTGGTGGAGTTGCTGCTCAGCGACGACGGAGCTCGACTCAGCGAGAACAACCACGTCCAGGTGTTCCACGACGGGCAAGAGAAGTTTGATCAGCTCGTCGCCGACATCGAGGCCGCCACCGACCACGTACACGTCTACTACTACATCTTCCGGGGTGACGCGCTCGGCACCCGGATCATCGAGGCCCTCACCGATCGGGCTCGGGCCGGGGTCGAGGTGTTGCTGTTTTGGGACGCCCTCGGAGGTCGTACGATCCACAAGTCGGACCTGACCGATCTGCTGGCGGCCGGTGGCAAGGCGGCCACCTTCTTCAAGAGCAGAGTGCCGTTCATCAATCTCCGGGTGAACAACCGGACGCACCGCAAGCTGGTGGTGATCGACGGGGAGATCGGCTACATCGGTGGCTTCAACGTGGGGGTGGAGTACCTGGGTTTGAACCCTAAGTTCGGCTACTGGCGCGACACACATCTGCGGGTCCGCGGAAGTGGGGTGGCCGGCATGCAACGGCGGCTGTTGACTGACTGGAACGCCGCGGCCGAACCCGAGGACCGGGTCACTTGGCGAGACTCCTACTTCGTGGAGCCGGCTGAGCCCCCGGGCCAGGTCGCCTTGCAGATCGCCGCCAGCGGGCCCGACTCGCAGTGGGAGCGGATCAAGTTCGGCTACATCAAGATGATCGACGGCGCCCGGCGGTCGGTGTGGATCCAGTCGCCGTACTTCATGCCCGACTTCGCGGTCCTGGACGCGCTGAAGATCGCCGCCCGGTCGGGACTGGACGTACGGTTGATGATTCCCGATAAGCCCGACCATCTGCTGGTCTATCCGGCCACCTTGAGCTACGCCGACGAACTGGCCGAGGCCGGTGCGCGGATCTTCATCTACCGCAACGGATTCCTGCACGCCAAGACGGTGCTGGTCGACCACGAGATGGGCTCGGTCGGTACGGCCAACATGGACTACCGCAGCTTCCGGTTGAACTTCGAGGTCAACGCGTTCTTCTACGACGCCGACTTGGGTGGTCGACTGCGCGACATCTATCTGGATGACCTGACCTTGTGCACGCCGTTCGACCGGACGGCGGCCTTCGGCAACCGCTATCTGTGGGCTCTGAAGGAGGGCATCTCCCGGTTGGTCTCGCCGCTGTTGTGAGCGGGTCGCCCGTGGTGAGCGGGTCGCCCGCGGCCGTTGGCTGCGAAAATCCATCCCCGGGTGGAAAATCGCGATTGATCGGCCTCCGCAGCGGTGGAAACCTGCCCGTGGATGGAAATTCCCCGGCGGCGAGACGGGCGAGTTCCGATCGACCGGATCGACCGGCACGGATGGCCGTTCGCCTACACCCTGCGAGCGGTCAAGGCCGGCTGAGCCGGCTCCGTCGCGGCACTAGGCTGGCGCGATGAGTTCCCGCATCCTGACCGCTGTCGCGTGGCCGTACGCCAACGGTCCTCGCCACATCGGCCACGTCTCCGGATTCGGTGTCCCCTCCGACGTCTTCTCCCGGTATATGCGGATGAGCGGTCACGACGTACTGATGGTTTCCGGCACCGACGAGCACGGCACCCCCATCCTGGTCCAGGCTGAACGCGAGGGCCAGACCACCCGGGAGACCGCCGACAAGTACAACCGGGTCATTGTCGAGGACCTGCAGGGACTCGGACTGTCCTACGACCTGTTCACCCGGACGATCACCCGCAACCACTACCGAGTGGTGCAAGACGTGTTCACCGGACTCTACGACAACGGCTACGTGGTGGCCAGACGGACGCTGGGGGCGGTCAGCCCGTCGACCGGGCGCACCCTGCCGGACCGCTACATCGAAGGCACCTGCCCGGTCTGTGGCTACGACGGCGCGCGTGGCGACCAGTGCGACAACTGCGGGAACCAGCTCGACCCGGTGGACCTGATCAACCCGCACAGCCGGATCAACGGCGAGTCGCCGAAGTTTGTCGAGACCGAGCACTTCTTCCTCGACTTGCCCGCCCTGGCGGGATCGTTGGGAAACTGGTTGGCATCGCGCACCGACTGGCGTCCCAACGTGCTGAAGTTCACCCAGAACCTGCTCTCCGATCTCAAGCCGCGCGCCATCACCCGCGATCTCGACTGGGGCGTGCCGGTGCCGCTGGACGGCTGGCGCGACCAGCCGATGAAGCGGCTCTACGTGTGGTTCGACGCCGTGATCGGCTACCTGTCGGCGTCGGTGGAATGGGCCTGGCGGACCGGAGACCCGCAGGCGTGGCGGAAGTGGTGGGAGGATCCGGAGGCGCTCGGCTACTACTTCATGGGCAAGGACAACATCGTCTTCCACTCGGTGATCTGGCCGGGCATCCTGCTCGGCCACAACGGTCGAGGTGATCACGGCGGGCGGGTCGGTCCGCTGGGAGATTTGCGGCTGCCTGACGAGGTTGTCTCCAGCGAGTTCCTCACCATGAGCGGTTCGAAGTTCTCCACCAGCCGTGGTCAGGTGATCTACGTCGGGGACTTCCTGCGCCAGTTCGGCCCCGACGCCCTGCGCTACTTCATCGCCGTGGCCGGGCCCGAGACCACCGACACCGACTTCACCTGGGACGAGTTCGTACGTCGCAATAACTTCGAGTTGGCCAACGAGTGGGGCAACCTGGTCAACCGCTCGGTATCGATGGCATTCAAGAACGTCGGCGCCATCCCGGAAGCGCTTGATCTGCGCGACCACGACCATGCGCTGCTCGGGGCCTCGAAGCAGGCGTTCGACACCGTCGGCGCGCTGCTGCGGCGGAGCCGGTTCAAGCAGGCGATCGGCGAGGCGATGCGGGTGGTGGGCGCCGCCAACAAGTACCTGTCCGACAATGAGCCGTGGAAGCTCTCCGACGACCCGGCCCGTCGCGACACCGTCTTGCACACCGCTCTCCAGGTCGTCTCCGACGCCAACACGATGCTCACCCCGTTCCTGCCGCACGCCGCCCAGAAGGTGCACGAGGCCCTGGGCGGATCGGGAGTGTGGGCAGCGCAGCCGGAGATCCGTACGGTGAGTGAGGACGGCGGACCTGACTACCCGGTGCTGATGGGCGACTACGCCGGCGAGCAAGCTCAATGGGACTCGAGTCCGATCGAGCCCGGCACCCCGCTGGCCAAGCCGAGACCGTTGTTCACCAAGCTGGAGGAGAAGCTCGGCGAGACCGGTCCGGAGTTCGCCCGGCTGGACTGACTCAGCTCGGCAGACCCGGCTGACGCTGAGATCGTCACGATCGGCCATGAATCACTCGCCAAGTCCCGCGGACCTGTGCTACTATTTTACATAGTCAATCTAAGTAAAAGTCAATCGGAGGTCCCTCCTTTTGTCGTCGCACGTCAGCGGATCTGTCTCGCTACTCAAACAGCCCAAGGCGGTGTGGGCTGTGGCCTTCGCCTGCGTGATCGCCTTCATGGGGATTGGCCTCGTCGATCCGATCCTGCCCGCCATCAGTGCCGATCTCGGCGCGACCCCGGCCCAGACCATGCTGCTGTTCACCAGCTACCTATTGGTCACCGGGCTCGCGATGTTCGTCACCAGCTTCGTCTCCAGCCGCATCGGTGCCAAGAAGACCCTGCTCGGGGGGCTCGCCCTGATCGTGGTATTCGCCGCCTTAGCCGGCGCCTCCGACAGCGTGGGAATGATCATCGGCTTCCGGGCCGGCTGGGGCCTCGGTAACGCCTTGTTCATCTCCACCGCGCTGGCCACGATCGTCGGAGCGGCGAGCGGCGGGGCGGACAGCGCCGTGATCTTGTACGAGGCCGCCCTCGGATTGGGGATTGCGGTCGGCCCGCTGGTCGGCGGCGCGCTCGGCACCATCTCATGGCGCGGGCCCTTCTTCGGCACGGCCACGCTAATGGCGATCGCGCTGATCGCCCTGCTGATCTCGCTCGGGACCTCGGATGAGAAGGCGGAGCCCGTACGATTCACCGCCAGCTTCCAGGCCCTGCGCCATCCGGCGTTGCTCACCCTGGGTCTGGCCGCGCTCTTTTACAACTTCGGCTTCTTCAGCCTGTTGGCGTGGAGCCCGTTCCCGCTGGAGGCGGCCGCCCACACCGCGGGCCTGGCCGAGTTCGGTGCCCACCAACTCGGTCTGGTCTTCTGTGCCTGGGGGATCGCGTTGGCGATCACCTCGGTCTTCGTCGCCCCGGTGTTGACCCGTTGGCTCGGCCGTCGCCGCACCCTCTATGCGATGCTCGCCGCCTTGGCGATCGTCATGACGGTGCTGGCTGTGAACGTCGACAACCTGGTCGTCTTGATCGGCGGGATCGTCGTCGGCGGCCTGTTTCTCGGGGTGATGAATACCGTGCTCACCGAGTCGGCGATGCTGGCCACCGACCTCCCCCGCTCGGTCGCGTCCTCGACGTACTCCGGGGTGCGTTTCGTCGGGGGAGCGGCCGCTCCGGCGCTGGCTGGCGTGATTGCCACCTGGTGGGGCTACGGTGCGCCGTACTGGATCGGCTGCGCGGGACTGTTGATCGCTGCCGGGGTGATCTATCTCGGTCGCCACCACCTGACCCGGATCGAAAACCCTCCGGTCGAAGCACCGGCCGAAGAGCCCTTGATCTTCACCGCCACCGACGCCTGAACTGTCGCTCGGGTTTGACGCTGTCGCTCGGGCCGCAGATAGAGCGACAACCACAAACCCGAGCGACTTCGGGTTGGCCGGGCGATGGATCAGGCGCCGGCCCGGGACCGGAAAGGGTCGGCCGGGTACACGCCGAGCACCTTCACGTCGGTGGTGAAGAAGGCGAGCTCCTCCAGGGCGCGGCTCAGGCCCAGGTCATCGGGATGGCCGTCGACTTCGGCCAGGAACTGGGTGGCGGTGAACTTGCCGTTCACCATGTAGGACTCCAGCTTGGTCATGTTGACGCCGTTGGTGGCAAATCCGCCGAGAGCCTTGTAAAGCGCGGCCGGGAGGTTCCGGACGTTGAAGAGGAACGAGGTGACCACCGGACCGTCGCCCGCCGACGTCTGCACGAAGTCGCGCGACAGCACCAGAAAACGGGTGGTGTTGTGCTCCTCGTCCTCGACGTCGCGGGCCAGCACCTGCAAGCCGTAGATGTCGCTGGCCAGTGGCGGGGAGATGGAGGCTTGGGTGATGTCGGCCGCCTCCGCGATCTCGCGCGCCGCACCGGCGGTGTCGCCTGCGATGACCGGGGTCCACCCGTGCTCTCTGATGATCTTGCGACACTGACCGAGAGCGTGCACGTGCGAGTGCACCGTCTTGATCGTGTTCATCGTGCTGCCGGGCACTCCCAGCAGGTAGAACCGAATACGCAGGAAGTGCTCGGCGATGATGTGCAGGCCCGAACCAGGAAGGAAATGATGAATGTCGGCTACCCGGCCCGCGACCGAGTTGTCGATCGGAATGATCGCCAGGTCGGCCTCGCCGGCACCGACCACGGCGAAGACGTCCTCGAACGAGGCGCAGGCGATCGGCTCGGCGTCGGGATAGTGCTGGTCACAGACGATGTGGGAGTTCGCGCCCCGCTCGCCCTGATAGGCGATCCGGGGCGGTGAAAGCGAAGAGTCGGTCACGACGACCTAGTCTGCATCGTCGCCTCGACAACCCACAGCGCTTCCCGTGGGGCGGGACGATACCACCTGGTGAGACGCCGGATTACCCACTGAGACGCTCGGCCGGGTCGATGTGTGCCCGACTAGGTTGCCGACCATGGTGAGTCAGAGTTGGTCCTTCGAAACCCGTCAGATCCACGCCGGTCAGGAGGAGGCGGATTCCGCCACCGGGGCCCGCGCGCTGCCGATCTACCAGACCACGTCGTACGTGTTCAACGACACCGAGCACGCCGCGAAGCTCTTCGCTCTGGAGGAGTTCGGCAACATCTACACCCGGATGATGAACCCGACCACGGACGTGGTGGAGAAACGACTCGCGTCGCTGGAGGGCGGGGTCGGCGCCTTGCTGACCGCTTCGGGACAGTCGGCGACCACGCTTGCGCTGCTCAACGTGGCTGAAGCGGGGTCGCACATCGTGGCGAGTCCGAGCCTGTATGGCGGTACCTACAGCTTGTTGCACTACACCTTCGCGAAGATGGGCATCGAGGTCTCGTTCGTCTCTGATCCCGACGAGCTGGAATCCTGGCGGACGCAGGTCCGACCGAACACCAAAGCGTTCTTCGCCGAGAGCATCTCGAACCCGAAGCAGGACATCCTCGACATCGAGCAGGTCGCGGGGCTGGCCCACGAGGTCGGCGTCCCACTGATCGTGGACAACACCGTCGCGAGCCCGTACCTGATTCGGCCGCTAGATTGGGGAGCTGACGTGGTCGTGCACTCGGCCACGAAGTACATCGGTGGCCACGGTACGGCCATCGGCGGGGCGATCATCGACTCCGGACGCTTCGACTACGGCGCCGATGCGGAGCGGTTCCCTCAGTTCAACGAGCCGGACCCGAGCTACCACGGGCTGCGCTACGCACCCGACCTCGGGGTGGACAGTCCGCTGGGAGCCAATCTGGCCTTCATCCTCAAAGCGCGCGTCCAGCTGCTGCGAGACCTCGGTCCGGCCGTGTCGCCGTTCAACGCCTTTCTGCTGGCTCAGGGCCTGGAAACCCTCAGTCTGCGGATGGAGCGACACGTAGCCAACGCCCAGCGCGTCGCGGAGTGGCTGCAAGGACGAGACGAGGTGGGCAGTGTCGCGTACGCCGGTCTACCCACCAGCAAATGGCACGCCCTGGCTCGCAAGTACGCACCACTGGGCTCTGGGGCAGTGCTGGCGTTCGAGATCGAGGGCGGGCTCGAGGCGGGCAAGCGGTTTGTCAACTCGCTCGAACTCCACTCACACGTGGCCAACATCGGCGACGTCCGCTCGCTGGTGATCCACCCGGCCTCGACCACCCACAGCCAGCTCACCTCCGCCGAACAGCTGAGCGCCGGGGTCACCCCGGGCCTGGTCCGACTGGCGGTGGGAATCGAGAACATCGAGGACATCCTGGCCGATCTGGACGCCGGGTTCCGGGCGGCCAAGGAGGCCTGATTCCCGCTTGGCAGCCTGGCGATCCTCCGGGACGACGCCGCTTCGTCGACTTAGGCCCACTCCCGCTGGAGTGGGCCGAGCCGCTACCTGCCGTGACCGTGGCGTACGAGACCTGGGGCCAGCTGAACGCCGAACGAGACAACGCCGTGCTCGTGCTGCATGCGCTCACCGGCGACTCTCATGTGACCGGTCCGGCCAGTCCCGAGCATCCGTCGCCGGGCTGGTGGGGAAGCCTGATCGGTCCGGGTCAAGCCCTCGACACCGATCGCTGGTTCGTACTGGCGCCGAACATCCTGGGTGGTTGCCAAGGCTCGACCGGTCCGGCCTCACCGGCGCCGGACGCTCGCCCCTGGGGGTCACGATTCCCCCGGCTGACCACTCGGGATCAGGTGAACGCGGAGATGGCCTGGGCCGATGCGCTCGGCATCCAGCGGTGGGCGCTGGTGGTCGGTGGCTCCGCAGGCGGTATGCGCGCGGTGGAGTGGGCGGTGACCGCACCCGATCGGGTGCAGCGGCTGCTGCTGCTCGCCACCACAGCGGCGGCCTCCGCCGACCAGATTGCCTGGTGTCACGCTCAGATTCGCGCGATCACGACCCATCCGGCCTGGCACGGCGGCGACTTCGACCGGTCCGGTCCAGGCCCAATCGGCGGGCTCGCGGTGGCCCGCCAGATCGCCCACATCACCTACCGTTCCGCGACCGAGCTGGACACCCGTTTCGGCCGAGCCGACCAGACGGGGGAGTTGGTCAGCGACGGCGGCCGGTACGCGGTGCAGAGCTACCTCGATCATCACGGCGCCAAGCTGATCCGCCGGTTCGACGCGGGCTCGTACGTGACCTTGACCGAGGCGATGAGCAGCCACGACGTGGGGCGCGACCGCGGCGGGATCGACGCCGCGCTGGCGCGGGTGACGGCGAGCACGGCGGTGGCGGCCGTCGACTCCGATCGGCTCTATCTGCCCGCCGAGGGTGCCCGGCTGGCAGCCGCGATCCCCACCGCGGATCGGTTGGAGACGATCCACTCCGATCACGGCCACGACGGCTTCCTGATCGAGGTCGACGCGGTCGGCAAGCTGGTGGCCGACCTGCTCCAGTGCTGAGCTCGGATCGAGGTGCGGTCGTTGACCACACGCCATGCCTGCGCAACGGCTCCGACAGGCTACTAGCTCGGGTGATCAAGAGTCTTGCGGGCTCCAGTGTCGAGGGTGAGTACTGAGATTGAGGCGCATGTCGGTGCTCGGTTCCGGGTCGTTCCGATTCACCCGGCGGTTCGAGGGTGAGAAGATGGACAGACCGTCCCGAAGAGGAGTCAAGGTATGCCGGTAATCGTGGTGGGATACGTGCCGAAGGTCCAGGGCAAGGCGGCCTTGCGGCTGGCCGCGGAGGAGGCGAAGCGGCGCAAGGCCAGTCTCGTCGTTGTCAACTCGCATCGCGGGGGTCGTGATTTCGACGGCGACGACGCCATCGAGTCCGAGGCCCAGCTCGAAGAGGTTCGCGGCCACCTGCGCGACGCCGAAGTGGAGTTCCAGATCCGGCAACTTGTGCGCGGCCTGGATCCGGCCGAAGATCTGGTCAATATCGCCAAGGAGACGTCAGCCGACCTCATCGTGATCGGGCTCCGCCGCCGCTCGCCGGTCGGCAAACTTATCCTCGGCAGCAACGCCCAACGCATCCTGCTCGACGCCCCGTGCCCTGTCCTTGCCGTCAAGGCGACCGAGTGAAGCTCCGCACGCTCGGGACCTAGCAGCGCCTGCTGGCGACGGACCCCGCTGCCAGCGGTGTCAGAGTTCAGCTCCCAGAGCGACCCGAATTCTCAGCTGAAGGCCGCTACCCCGGTTAGAGCCTGCCCGACGATCAGCTGATGCACCTCGGAGGTGCCCTCGTAGGTGAGCACCGACTCCAGGTTGTTGGCGTGCCGCAGCACCGGGTACTCCAGGGTGACCCCGTTGGCGCCCAAGATCGTCCGGCACTCCCGCGCGATGGTCAACGCTTCGCGGACGCTGTTGAGCTTGCCCAGGCTGACCTGTCGGGGGTCGAGTTGGTGATCGTCCTTCAGCCGACCCAGATGCAGGGCGAGCAGGAATCCCTTCTGCAGCTCCAAGGTCATGTCGGCCAGCTTGGCCTGAGTGAGCTGGAACGACGACAGGGGACGATCGAAGATCTCCCGGGTCCCCGCGTAATCGATCGCGACCTCCAGGCAGTCGCGAGCGGCACCCAGGGCTCCGAAGACGATGCCGAAGCGGGCCTCGTTCAGACACGACAGGGGACCCCGGAGACCAACGACCTCGGGGAACACGGCATCGGCGGGCAGGCGTACGTCCTCCAGCACCAGCTCGGAGGTGATCGAAGCCCGCAAGGACAGCTTCTTGGTGATCTTGGGTGCGGAGAAACCGGCGCTATCGGTGGGCACCACGAAGCCTCGGATACCGGCCGGATGGTCGTCGTCGGCCTCAGCTTTCGCCCACACCACGGCGACATCGGCGACCGATCCGTTGGTGATCCACATCTTGGTGCCGTTCAGCACCCAATCGTCCCCGTCTCGGCGGGCCACGGTGCGCATCCCAGCCGGGTTGGAGCCGAAGTCCGGCTCGGTCAGCCCGAAGCAGCCGATCGCCTCTCCGGCCGCCATCGGGGGCAGCCAGGTCTGCTTCTGCTCCTCGCTGCCCCAACGCCAGATCCCGAACATGGCCAACGACCCCTGCACCGATACCAGGCTGCGGACGCCGGAGTCGCCGGCCTCCAGCTCCAGACAGGTGAGCCCGTAGGAGACCGCGTTGGTCCCGGCGCAGCCGTACCCCTCCAGGTGCATGCCCAGCAACCCGAGCGCACCCGCCTCCTTGACGATGCCGAGGTCGATCTCGCCGCGGTCGTACCAGTCGGCCACGAACGGCCTGACCCGCTGATCGACGAAATCGGCCACAGTGGCGGCGATGTCGCGTTCTTCGTCGGACAACAGATGATCGATCTTGAGCAGGTTCAGCGGTGTGACTGCGGTCATGGTGTGCGGTCCATTCCGGCCACCAGTTGGGCAGCCTTCTCGATCTCGTCCTCGCCCAGCAGTACGTGCTGGGCTGCAATTCCCAATGGTACAAAGGAGTTCAGGCTGGATACTCGAGCCAGCGGGCCGCGGAAGCCCCGTTCCACCAGCCCGGTGACCACACCCTCGCCGACTCCCCCGTCGTGACGGGTCTCGTCAACCACCAGGACTCGCCCGGTGATCTCGATCTCGGTCAACACGTCCTCGATCGGCAACGGCGCGAGCCAGCGAAGGTCGCAGACCCGCGCGATGATCCCTTGATCTCGGAGCCGCGCAGCCACCCGAAGGCTCATCGGCACCCCGTTGCCGAAGGTGATCATGGTCAGGTCGGCCTCGTCGGGTCCGTGGCTGCGGGCCCGACCGACGGGGACATGGGTGCCGTCGTCGACGGTCAGCCAGCCGGCGTCACCGACCGCGTGCAGATCGCGAGAGTGGTAGAGCGCGATCGGTTCCAAAAAGACCGAGACCGTGCCGTCGATCAGTCCGGCCGCCACACAGGTCCGCAACATGGCGGCGGCGTCGTCGCCGCGCGACGGGCAGGCTACGACCAGTCCTGGGATGTCCCGCAGCACCGCCAGGGCGTTGTCGTTGTGGAAGTGCCCGCCGAAGCCCTTCTGGTAGGCCAGTCCGGCGATCCGCACCACCATCGGATTGCGATAGCGGCCCTGAGAGAAGAACGACAGCGAGGCGGCTTCACCGCGTAGCTGGTCCTCGGCGTTGTGCAGGTAGGCCAGGTACTGGATCTCGGGGATCGGCACCAGACCGGCGAGGCCCGCGCCCAAGCCGAGACCGAGGACGGACTGCTCGTCCAGGATCGTGTCGAACACTCGGGCCCGGCCGAACCGCCGGACCAGACCGCGGGTGACCCCGTAGACGCCGCCCTTGGTGGCGACGTCCTCGCCGAAGACCATCACCCGGCGGTCCGTGGCCAGCAACTCGGCGAGGGTGGCGTTGATCGACTCGGCCAGGGTGCGGCGCGGTCGGTCCTGGTCTGGCACCGGGGCCGATTGGAGCCGGACGACCTCGCGAATCACCACATCGGGTCGGTGGGGTGAAATCGGTCCCATCACCTCCGGCGCGGACGACAGTGGGGCGGCGTCGCCGAGACCGGTGACGGCGGCGTCCACCTCGTCGCGGATCCCGTCCATCCGGGTCAGGAGGTCGGCGACGGTGGCCCCCTGGGCCCGCAGGCTGCGGGCCGTGCCGAGGATCGGGTCGGCTGCCAGCTCGGAATCCAGTTGCCGGCGGCTCCGGTAGGTGATCTCGGCGTCGCTGCCGGCGTGCGCGAGATAGCGCACTGTCCGCAGATGGAGGAAAACCGGGGTTTGCCGCTCCCGCACCAAGCGGACAGCCTGTTCGATCTTTGGTGCCGCGTCTTGCGGATCCGCACCGTCAGCGACCACGTAGCCCAGCCCGGGCCGCGAGCTGTACGCCGCCTCGATCCAGCCGACCGGGGTAGGCACGGAGATGCCGAGACCGTTGTCTTCGCAGACGAACAGCAGCGGTACGGGTAGGCCCCGGAACGCCGCGTTCACCGCCGCGTTGATCGCGCCGACCGCCGTGGAATGGTTGGCCGAGGCGTCGCCGAAGGAGCACACCACCACGCTGTCGGCCGGCCACTCGGAGTCCACCCCCAATCGTTCGGCGCGACGCAGTGACAGGGCCAGCCCGACCGACCGCGGGAGATGGGAGGCGATCGTGGACGTCTGCGGAATGATCGCCAGGTCTCCGTGACCGAACACCTTGTGCCGCCCCCCAGCGATCGGCTCGGCCGCCGCCCCGACCAGCCCTTGCAGGACGTCGCGAACGGGGTTCGTCCCGGGCACCTGGGTGGCCCGGGCGCAGTAGAAGGCGCCGGAACGGTAGTGCAGCAGCGCGGGATCGGAAGCCCGCAAGGCCAGCGCCACCAACGCGTTGCCCTCATGGCCGGCGGAGGAGATGGTGTAGAAACCCCTCCCCTGCCGCTGCAGCTGCCGGGCGACGAGATCCAACTGGCGACTGCGCAGCTGTGCCTCGTAGAGCCGCCACCACCATCCCGGGTCGTCAGCGTGGGCGGTCGCCTGGGCGACCCCTGACGCTGACCACCCGGGAGACTCGAAGTGTTGGGGCAGAGCGGCCAGGCTCGTGCGCAGGTGCGCGTCGAGTTCCTGGTCCGGAGTGCGAGCCATTGCTGAGTCCAACCGGCCGCGGATCAGCCGGCGAGAACGGCGCTGATCACGATCATCGTCTGGTTCACGCGCCGCTCGCGTTCTCCAGCACCAGACTCACCGTGCGCGCGACCGCGCCCAGCGCCTCATCGATTTCCTCGTAGGTCACCGACAGGGCAGGACGGAACCGGATAGACCGCTCGCCACACGGCAGCACGATCACGTGCTCGCGCTTGCGCAGCTCCTGGATCACGCGATCGCGAAGCTCTCGGTCGGGCAAGTCGAGCGCGAGGAACAGGCCCCGACCCCGCGGGTTGGTGGCCTCGGGGTGCGCGGCGGCGATCGACTGCAGACCGGCCAGGAAGTGCTCGCCCTTGCCGACGGCCGCCGGAATCAGGCCCTCGGACTGAACGATCTCCAAGATCCGTCGGGCCCGGACCATGTCGGCCAAGCCGCCGCCCCAGGTGGAGTTGATGCGACCGGAGGCCACGAAGACGTTGTCGGGGACCTCATCGATCCGTCCCCCGGCCATCACACCGCCGAGTTGCGCCTTCTTGGAGAAAGCGACGAGGTCGGGCTGCACACCCAGCTGCTGGTAGGCCCAGGCCGTACCAGTCGTGCCCATCCCGGTCTGCACCTCGTCGAAGATCATCAGCGCGTCGTTCGCGTGCACGATCTCCAGCACCTGCTGGAAGAACTCGGGGCGGATGTGGTTATCCCCACCCTCGCCCTGGATCGGCTCGGCGATGAAGGCTGCGATGTCGTGCGGGTGTGCGGCAAAGGCGGCCCGAATCTGATCCAGCGCCCGTCCCTCAGCCGCCTCGACCTCATCCAGATGTTCGTCGAGGGGGAAGGTAATGGCCGGTACGTCGATGCGTGGCCAGTCGAACTTCGGGAACCGAGCGGTCTTGTTGGGCTCGGTGTTGGTCATCGACATGGTGTATCCGCTGCGTCCGTGAAACGCGCGGGTCAGGTGAATGATCTTGGTCCCCAGCTCGGGACTGCGGCCGTTGGCCTCGTTGAGGCGGCTCTTCCAGTCGAAGGCGGCCTTGAGCGCGTTCTCCACCGCGAGTGCGCCACCCTCGACGAAGAACAGGTGCGGCAACGCAGGATCACCGACGACATCGGCGAAGGTGGCGACGAACTCGGCGTACGCGGTGGTGTAAACGTCGGGGTTCGCCGGCTTGTTGGCCGCGGCCTCGGCGAGCTCGACCATGAAGGCCGGATCGTCGACGATGCCTGGGGGATTGACCCCGAGAGGTGCCGACGCGAAGAAGGTGTACATGTCGAGGTAGCTCTGGCCGGTGCTGGCGTCGACGACCCTCGAGCCTCGGCTCCGCTTCAGGTCGAGCACCAACTTCATACCGTCGGTCAAAATGTGATGCGACAAGGTCCCGACAACCTCGTCTGGGTTGATCTGCACGCGCTCGGCCACCGCACACCTCCTCATCTGAGGCGAGACGGGATGATCTCGCCTTGGGTAAACCTGATACGCAAGATCCTATCGTGGAAGCGATACGTGACGCGAATGTTC